>NZ_JACIYL010000830.1 GCF_014359955.1 Thermogutta sp.
CGGAGTGTGATCAACGAGCTGGAACTCACTGTCCCCTACGTCGTTATCGATTGTTTTCGGAACGCCCACCGCGACCAGGTCCAGCCCTTTGGACTGTGCCAAATCGGCGATTTTCTGGGCGGTGTCCATCGAGTCGTTACCGCCGATATAGAGAAAGTAGCCGACATTATGGGCGCGGAAAACATCGATGACCCGCTGGAAATCCTCTGTTTGTTCCGGTTTCAATTTGTATCGGCAGGTACCGATCGATCCGGCAACAGGTGTGTAGCGCAGGAGGGCGATTTCCTCGGCGGGCTGCGACGACAAATTGATCAACTCTTCTTTGAGGACGCCTTCAATCCCGTGGCGAGCCCCGTAAACTGTTCCGATGGCGTCGAGGTCTCGGGCGGCCTCGATGATTCCCCGCAAACTGTTATTGATGACCGGTGTTGGTCCGCCACTTTGGGCGACAACAAGGTTCTTTTTCGCCATGCTGACTGTCCCTCACGTGGTTGTCTGAAAGTATCACTGATGGATGAAATGGGAAAATGATTCAATGCCCCAGTAACAGCCCGTTTTGAGATTCCGTGTCGCTGGTTTGATGATACCCGTTCCCTGTACAGAAGATCCGCGTCGAGCGATGCATGCCGAAAGATCTGCCTTTGGTCGACCAATGCGCTGCTGCTCGCTCCGGTGCCGGCCTGTGAACTCATTATCGCCGATCCCGCAAATTCCCGATTGTATTGGGCACATTTGGGTACCACAACAGGGGGTTCAGAAGGACCGGCGTGCAGGTTGTGGTCGGTGAAGATTAAGCAACCAGCATAGAGGTGACGGACTTCGTCCGCGGGGTTTAGGAGGTGAGACGACTCCTCCAGCCGGGTCAACGTGATGAAGACCGGCCAGCAATCGGCCAGCACTTTCCCGATGACTCTTGGCCGGTCGAGGGAGAGACGAGAAGACACGACGGCTGGTGGAGAGTCCACCCCAATTGACGAGCCGCCAGCGATCAAAACGCTGTGAAAAATCGGGAATCCACGCCGTCTGGGGAAATTTCGATCCTGACCGGACGCAGACAGCGAGGACACCGCCCTTCATACGCGGTGCCGTGACGGTTGAGGTAAATCCGGGCGTAAATACCGCAGCAGCGAAAATGGATGCCGAGAAAAGACCGACCGGGGAGGTGCCTGGGCCTCTGGCCGGTACCGGGCTCGCTGGACAGGTCAAGTAGCTTTCCTGGCTCGGGGATGTTGCGTTCGTCCATACGCCGCACCGTTCCGAAAGTCCATCAACTTACCGGAGGCTGGGGCTCCAACCCGGATAAAAGGCCCCATTAGCACGACCTTCTGTCGTCCACGCGTGCTCGCCGGAACACTCTCTGCGGTCGTCCGCGAGATTCGGAAGGAAGAAACCGCTCCTACCAAGGGGGAGGGCCTGTCACACTGCGCCCGGCCCGCGGAGTCCGTCCTCGATTTGAATCGCCTGTTCGACGGGGAGAACAAAAATTTTTCCATCCCCGATGGCGCCTTCCTGGCCGGTTCGCGCGACCTGCACGATTGTATTGACGGTGCGTTCGAGAAAATCGTCATTCACCACGATCTCGAGGGCGATTTTTCGCAAAAGTTTCGCCTTGTATTCGTGGCCGCGGTAAGTGTCGGTATGTCCTCGCTGACGACCGAACCCCTGCGCGTCGCACACAGTCAGGCGCGTCACTTCAATCCTCTCGAGGGCTCCACGAACCGACTCGAGTTTCGGAGGCTGGAGAACTGCCAAAACGAGCTTCACACGAATTCTCCTTACGCCATTACCAGGCCCGATGAGAAGCTGTTTTCAGATCGCTCTTGTATCGTAGAAACCTGGGTGACTTGCGTCAACGGCCAAGAAAACCACA
>NZ_JACIYL010000831.1 GCF_014359955.1 Thermogutta sp.
GGCCAGTACCGCAACGCCTGCCAGAAACGCTAACCACACGACCGGTTTTATCGCTTTGGTTAACTGCTTCATGGAATATCACCCGGAATATTGAGAGTATGCTGCTTTTCTGTTTGGATTTCACCAATACGTTTTGAAGGCCGCCGAAACCACTTCTCAGATCTGTTCCGGAATTTCGTAGCCCTTTCGTTTGGGACAGTCGAGATACTGGTTTGCTTCGTCGTCTCCGGGGAAGGTTTCTTTTTCTGGATCCCACTTCAGACGACGCCCCAGCCATCTCGCGATATTCCCCAGATGGCACAGCGTGGCAATTCGATGGGCCACCTCCACATTGGCAATCGGGTCTTTACGCGTCTTGACGCATTCGAAGAAATTCTCCATATGGTTGTCGCTTTCATAGACCCGAACCGCATTCGACGGCAGGGGATCTTTATCGAGCTCTGGAGGATCACATTCGTATCCCCCGCGGAAGATCGTGATTTTTCCCTTGTCGCCGATAAATGTTCCCCCCCCACCCAGACGTTCGTCTGTACCTTCCAGTTTCAAAACGACATCATTGGGAAACCGATAGTGGATGATACTCTGACTCATCAGACTGTCGCCGCGTTTTCGATCTTCAGGTTTTGTATAAACGAGCTTTTCAAGTTTCTGGGGTGGTTCAACCCAAATTTCAACGGGTCCGGAATGATCCATTCCCAAACCCCAAAGGACCATACTCAGGCCGTGGCAGCCCCAGTTGACAAGTTCCCCGCCGGAATATGGCCGGAGCGACATCCATCCCGGTCCCACCGCCGCCTTTTCTGCCGGCTCTGCAGGGTAGTTTTCTCGATTGTAAGGGATTCGCGACAGGTAGATATTGATATTGAATGGGATGACCTCGTTCTGGCCGCACCAGTGGTCCCAATCCAGGTCGGGAGGCACGTCTTCCGCCGGAAACTGAGCATCCCACGGACTTGGATAGTTATAACCAATCACCGTGTGAACCTTGCCGATTCGCCCGTTGAGTATAAGCTCCACTGCATGACGCGTCTTAGGATGCGACCGCTGCTGTTCTCCCACCTGGAAGACCCGCTTATATTTCCGCACCGCCTGAACCATAGCCTGGCCTTCACGAATCGTGTGGCTCAGCGGTTGTTCGCCGTAAATGTCTTTGCCGGCCTGGCACGCGTGAATACAGGGAAGAAAATGGGAGTGCTCGGGCGTGGCATAGAATACAACTTCTACTTCTTTCAAGTCCAGCAATTTTCGATAGTCCTGGAACGCTGGACATTTATACTTTTCAGCCCATTGATGCGCTCTTTTCAAATTGACATCTGCCACGGCAACGATTGTCGCCTCTTTGGGGGGCTTTCCCTGGCCACCCTTTCCAATGACGAGTTGCCCGTTGCGTCGGCCGCAGCCAATGATGCCCACACCGATCCGCTCATTCGCCCCGTGGGCTGAGCTCGGGATAACTTCCGGAACAGGGACTTCGCTCTTCTTGGGACATCCTCCCACCATCCCTAAGAAAAAGCCCGATCCAACAACCACGGCGGACTTTTTAAGCAGTTGACGGCGTGAAAGCGTGGACATATTAACTCCTTTTATCTAATTCTAACTGTTCGTCTATTTATAACGTTCTGCAGCACAATGTGAGAATACGTGGCGTGCAACTTATCAAATCCACCGCGTTATGCCTGCCTCATTGCCAGATATACTTTGCGGATGGCCTTCACAATATCCTTCAGATCGTCTTCCGTGAAATTCGGGTCCATGATCACGCCACCGAAACGATTGATAATGTCAATCGTCTTGGGGCAGCACTCCGCACCGTAGCGCAGCTCTGCCGCCCGTTTGGTCCTGAAAGACGGCCATCCACGGTGAACGG
>NZ_JACIYL010000832.1 GCF_014359955.1 Thermogutta sp.
AAATACACTGATCTTCCGTGGCCGTGAGAACGCCATCCTGCCAGGACCAGACGCCTGCGGGAAAGATGGCATTGGAGAGGTCAGGGGCGAACAGATCCGCCCACTGGCTCGAGTCGGGATGTCCTTTGGGAGGCTCAGCGTTATCCACGGCGGATACATTTTTCAGCGACCACAACGTGAGGGCAGCGGCGAGCATTGCCCAGATACACAGTTTCGCAAGACGCAACATGGGGAAACCTCCGCACAGCAAAAAGCGTCAAAGTGAAAGATCCAACCATCCGGATCCTTCGTAACGACATTGGCGCTATCCTACAGCGAAAGACGGCCGGGAACAAGGGAAGCAGAATAAGCCAGTGAGATGGTCTTGAAGAATGATGCTTTCGTGTAACATGCGGCAAACTGGCAAGTGAAGTTCGGCACAGGGCGTGTTGACGGCGTAAAAACTCTTGGCAAAATAGCTCATCCGACAAACAATAGTTATAAAGAGGGTCGAACAACTATAACGGTGGCGAGGGATGGGCCGGGCTACCGAGGAGGTACCATACCGTGGAGCATATTCTGGACTATTCCTGGCGACAGTTGAGGGATTGGTTCATCAGCAAGGGACAGCCGGGTTATCGCGTCGCCCAGGTTCTTCGCTGGGTTTATGATTCGCCCAAGGTTCCCTTCGACGAGATGACCGATGTCCCCAAAGTGGTGCGGAAGGACCTGCGGAAGGCCTTCAAAGTCTTCACAATGCAGGTCGTTTCGCATCGAAAAGCTTCCGATGGCACGGAGAAGCTTCTTCTGCGGACCCACGATGGCGAATATGTTGAGTGCGTCCTACTCCGCGATGATAAAGGCAATCGTACTGTGTGCATAAGCACGCAGGTTGGCTGCGGAATGGGATGCGTCTTTTGTGCCAGCGGTCTGGATGGTGTCGTCCGCAACCTCACCAGCGGGGAAATCCTTGAACAGATCCTCCATCTCAAGTGCCTGCTCGAGCCCGAGGAACGGCTCAGCCATATCGTCGTGATGGGGATGGGAGAGCCGCTGGCCAATCTGGGGCGATTGCTGGGGGCCCTGTATCGCGCCACCCACAAAGACGGCCTGGGCATCAGCGCCAGGCATGTCACCATTTCCACCGTGGGATTACCACACGCTATTCGTCGGCTGGCTGAGCTCGACCTCCAGTATCACCTGGCGGTGTCCCTGCACGCTCCAAACGATGAGTTGCGGAACAAGCTGGTGCCGGCCAACCGACGGATCGGTATTCAGGCGATCCTGTCCGCGGCCGACGAATACTTTGCCAAGACCGGCCGTCGTGTGACTTACGAGTACGTCCTCTTGAGGGAGATCAACGATCGGCCGCAACACGCCCAGGAACTCGCACAACTGCTGAAGGGCAGAAACGCCCTTGTCAATCTCATCCCTTACAACCCCATCCAGGGATTGCCCTACGAGCCGCCGGAGCGACGGGATGTTGCCCGGTTTGTGGATGTCCTCACTCGGGCGGGTATCCAGGTGACGGTCCGCTATCGAAAAGGGGCCGAGATTGAGGCGGCCTGCGGTCAGCTTCGGCGCCTCCATCCGGAAATTGCAAGCAAGTCCAAGAAAAAAGAAAAAGAAAAGCAAAGCTGCGGATGAAAATGCTGTCCAGACTGGGGAAACGGTCTCCGTGGTGAGCGGCGAGGGGGGCAACGGAAAGCCGGAAGCGGCGTTAACCGACTCGGTGGTGATGTCTGGCGATCCGACCGTGGTCGTCACGGATGTCGAAATCATGAATTTTGAAGAGATCGCGGAGCCGGAAACAAGCGAAGCCAAGCGGGATTCAGAATAAGAATCCCTGTTCCGGCTCAGTCATCCGATGCCCCGTCAGGCC
>NZ_JACIYL010000833.1 GCF_014359955.1 Thermogutta sp.
GAAGTTGCCACCCGGCCAGCGGTAGATGGGAGAATCCAGCTCTTTCAGCAAAGCAATGGTGTCCGCCCGCATGCCGTGAATGTTGTCGGCCGGCATGAGGGAAACCGTCCCCACATAAAAGTGGCCTTTGCCTTTGGATACGATTTCCAGTCGGGCATCGTCCGTCGATTGAGACGGTCGAAAGCGAAAAGCCACTTTCCGATAATCCGCTCCCACCTCGGCGATATCCATCTCGCCTGCATCGCCAGGGTCATTTCCCCACACCAGTCTCACCGTGATCGGGGCTGCTTCCGGAGCGCCTTTCACCCATATGTAACCGACGTATTCTTTCCCAGCGAGAATGCCTAAACCGCCATGAGCGATGCCCGCGACGGTGCCATCACCCTTCAATGTGACTCGCGGTGAATGAACCCCCACAAAGGGCTGATGACGATCCATTGTTACGCTCTCCGCAGGCCCGATGACCGTCCATGGGGATTCCTTGCTACCGACAGGATAGAAGAATTTCCTGTCGACGAGCATTTCCGCCCAAATACCGCCGTAAATACACCGGCCCAGGTGTTCGATGAACTGCCCGTAAATGTATTTGGAAATGGGGGGAGCCGTTTGAGATGCATCAATCGTCACGCGAGCCTCCTGTCCGTGCCCACGTCCACAGGCAATGAACAGGCCAACGATTGCAAGTGCCGCAAGCAAAAAGTGTGGAGTGTGACGGCATGTGGTCGTACGGCTCATCAGATGGATCTCCTTCAAAACTCGTCGAATCGTCCACAATTCTCCTCGTTTTCGTAGAAACATTGACCAGTATAGCGACTCGATCCTTGGGGAACAATTCGCCCCAACTTTGATTCATCCGCGCTTTTCATAGCGAACAGCGATAGGTCAACCATCGAATCTGTTGCAGGGGTAATTCATGAATCACCCCTACGACACATCGGGCCGACGGCGTGTCATAGTTTTTTTGCAAAAGTGGGGCTGGGCAAATCCCTGACTTCCCAAACGTCCTGGGTGTGAGTATTCAAATATTGCGGTATAATGAGCCGCCTGAGTCCATTCCATAAGGCAGCGGGAGGAGATGTGATGACTCTCACGCGTGAAGAAATCAACAAGTTCGAGCAGGCCCTTCAATTCGCCGAAAAACAGGTCGCGGCCCTGGTGGAAAAACATCCCGACTACTTCCCCATTTACACGGTCAACGGCCGTTGGTATCACGAAGGCGAACTGTGGACGGACTGGACCGGGGGCTTCCTGGCCGGAATGATGTGGCAGTTCTACCTGCGGACCCGAGAACCCAAGTGGTGGGAACTGGCCACGCACTATTCCCGTTTGCTCGAACATCGCAAACACGACCGCAATGTTCATGATTTGGGATTTATTTTTCTCAACACGTATCTTCCATGGTACGAGCTGACCGGCGACCAGGCCCTGCTGGATGTACTCATCACCGCCGGTCGAACACTTGCCATGCGCTTTCAGCCCAAAGGAAGGTATCTCTGCTCTTTTATTGGCCCGCACAGTCTGTTCATCGATATTATGATGAACGTCCCTCTGGTGATCTTCGCGGCTCTTAAAACCGGTGATGAGGCGTTGCTAGAAATTGGACTCGCTCATTGCCGCACCACCCGCCATTACCTGGTACGCCCGGACGGTTCCACCGCCCATGAAGGGCTTTTCGATGTGGAAACCGGGCAATTCCTTGGCCAGAGCACCCATCAGGGCCTGAGCCCCGAAAGCTGCTGGGCGCGTGGGCTGGCCTGGTCCATGTACGGATTCAGCAAGGTGTATGCTTTGACGAATAACCCCGAGTTTCTGGAAGTGGCGGAACGAAACGCCGAATACTGGATCACGCACCTTCCTGAC
>NZ_JACIYL010000834.1 GCF_014359955.1 Thermogutta sp.
TGGGTTGCGGCGCGGCTCCTCCCAGCAGAAATCGGGAGCAGGCTTCTCCCCGGTTGGCCGACGTGTCGCTCTCGAACATCTCCGGAAGCCTGCGCGATCACCGGTGTGCATTTGTGGTTCGATCGGCCGGGATTTTCTCTCCCGCACGCGGTGCTGCCGTATGCGGTTTCACAATGGGTGTTTCGGCCTCCCTTCGCCGACATTTCTCGAGGTGAATCGTCAGACACCCTGGGTGGTTCTTCCTCGGCAAAACCGCTCTGGTACTGCCACGTCGTTATCAGTGCTTCGCACCGGTTGGCGCCCGGCTCGCCGGAAGAGTGTCGCCAACAAGTCGTCAGAGAATTGCGGGCGACCTTCTCCCCCCTTCAATCCGCGCAACTGCTGGCCAGCCGTGTCATCACGGAGCCAGCGGCCGTGCTCTCTCCAGGTCGGGAGTGGGACCACCGCCGACCGCCGCAGGATACCGGCATCCCGGGGCTTGTTTTGGCGGGTGATTGGACAGCGACGGGCTGGCCCGGCACCATGGAAAGCGCGGTCCGCAGCGCCCGGTTGGCCAGTGCGGTCGTCTCCACGTTTTTGCAGTCCCTGTCACGCCGGTGATGTGCGAGAAGTACCCGGCTTTGGAGAAAGCCGTGATCACCGGCCGAGGCGGTGCGCCCAGGCGTCCTAATTGTGGTTGCCGATTCCGGACTGTCAGTGGTAGTTGGGGGGAACGGCTCCATAGGACCAGGGCGTGGTGACAGGCGTCACCCGCGGTGGTTCCGGCACCGCACCCGGTGTCAACTCGTGCGCCAGGTCCAACAGTGTGTCCCGGATTTGGTTACCGGCTTTGAAATCGAGATTGCTGTAGGCTGTTAGCCGCGTCTCATAGCCCCCGCCGTGCGGCCCGAAGGCCTCCTCCGTGGGCACGTAACCCACGCACCCGTTGGCCAGTTCGACGGGCATCGTAAAAGGAAACCGCGAACCGGCTTTTAGCTCCAGACCATACTGGCAGAAATATTCGGCGGGATTGGCGAGAATGACGAGCGGACCGATCTGGATGGCCTGTAACTCGACGGTGGTTTCCGGTTCAACCTTCAGTTTGGCGTCGAGGAGCACCGTCTGCACGGCGAAAATCCATTCCGTGGCACCCACTTCCTTGGGGTCCTTTTTCGTGAGCGCCAGGCACTCCTCAACGCGTTTGGGATCGGGCCGCCGCCGGGGAATGGTGAGCGTGGTGCTGCGATAGTCGATCGGGGTCAGAGTGCCCCGCGGGGTCAAAAGCAACGTTTTCACCGCTTCGGCGCCCACCCGGCCGCCCACGCGCTGAGCCCATTCCTCACCCGTCGGGTTCCGGTACGGACTGAGATTGTCCACCTGTGTGACATCCCCGGAGCACCCCTGAAGGAAGACAACAACCACGTCGGGCCCATAAAAGCCGCGAATCGCCTTTTCCATGTAATAAATCCAGTTCGCCGATATGCCGCCCGGATTGGTCGTCGCATGGCAGGTGTAGTGGACCACGCAACCTTCCAGCTTTCCATCCGGGGACCACGCGCCCAGCACGAGGACCTCCGGATCGGTCGGCCCCGCTACTTCCACAATATCGGGATTGAGCTGGCCGGGATGCGTGAACGTCAGACCGTTTTTCATGCGGAACCGCCGGTTGAAAGCCACTTTATCCTCGATACCGCGGCCAACACCACACAGGAGCGGATGCCGCTTTTCCCATGCTTCGCAAATCGCATCGACTGTGGCCTTTTCCATCTTCTCCAGGTAACGGCCGAGCTGGTAGCACGTCTTCATCCGCGATTCGGCCTCCAGAGCGATTTCCCAGTCGGGATGTTCAGTCGGATCGAGCGGCATGGATACCCT
>NZ_JACIYL010000835.1 GCF_014359955.1 Thermogutta sp.
AGTTTTTTCCTGGTCGCTGGAAAAAGGGCGCGGAGCCAGGCACCCGCTTGTGCGCGTATCGTCCGGCACGGCGGGCAGGTCCCTCCGTCCCTCGGAGGGACCTGCTTGTCAGGTCCACCTCGTCAACTTGGGACCGACCGTCCCACGCCATCGGGCATGCCAAGTGTGCCCTACCAGGTTCCAGAGGCACGGCACGGTTGCGAGCCGTCACACAAGCAAGTAGTATGTCCGGGGACAGCGATTCAATACGGGCGGAGATGGATTGGGGTGGTGGAGCCGCTGGGACCACGCTTTCGTCACAGGAATGTGTGCCTCCTGTCTCAGGCGCCTTGCGCTTTGAAGGAATCGATTTTTTCTGGGAGTTGCTTGCATGAGCACAGCATTACAACCGTCCTGGCTGTTTCCTCTGGCAATGGGGCTGGTGTGTGCCGCGGTGGCGGGCAGTCAGCCTGCCAGCGCAGCCGAGGCATCTCCCGATGGTGCGATCGTGCAAAAGGAGTTCATTTTCGAGACCGCCCCATTTCGGAGCTGTCACGCATCGACAATCGTGGAGACGGAAGACGGTCTTTTGGCGGCATGGTTTGGAGGCGATCGGGAAGGCGCCGAAAATGTGGGCATCTGGTTGAGCCGACACGAAGCCGGCCGATGGACGGCGCCGGTCCAGGTGGCCACGGGCGAGCAGGCGGATGGTCGCCGCTACCCGTGCTGGAACCCCGTTCTCTTCCGCCCTCGAGACGGCAAAATCTACCTGTTCTACAAAGTGGGTCCCAGCCCAAGTCGCTGGTGGGGCATGGTCAAAGAGAGCCCCGACAACGGCAAAACATGGCAACCTGCCGTCCGGTTGCCCGACGGGTTTCTTGGGCCGATCAAGAACAAGCCGCTGGAGCTGGAAGACGGTACCTGGATTTGCCCCTCCAGCACGGAAACACCGGAACGACCCAGCCGATGGCGCATTCATTTTGAAATCACCAAAGATCATGGCCAAACCTGGACCAAGGTGAGCCCGCCTGATGGTGCTGAAATTCTCGACGCGATTCAGCCTAGCATCCTGCAGGTTGCACCCAACAGACTGGTCGCCATTGGCAGAACACGGCAGGGGCGTATTTTCTGGACGGCGTCTTACGACGGAGGAAATACGTGGACACCTGTCCAGCGCACTGTCGTCCCCAACCCGAATTCAGGGATCGACGCGGTCACTCTGGCCGACGGACGGCAACTGTTGGTGTACAACCCGACCACTCGGGGGCGTTCACCCTTGAGCGTCGCGCTCTCCCAGGATGGTGTTGACTGGCGGCAGGTCCTGACGCTCGAAGACGAGCCTGGGGAGTTCAGCTACCCGGCGGTCATTCAAACGCGCGATGGGCTGGTCCATATCACGTACACCTGGAGGCGCGAGAGGATCCGCCATGTGGTGCTGGATCCCGGGAAGCTTTCTGTGGTGGAACGGCAGCCTACGGGAAGGCCACAGGCTCAATCGGTGACGCCATCTGCTCGCCCCAATGTGATTATCGTGCTGACGGACGACCAGGGCTTCGGCGATCTTTCCTGCCATGGGAACCCTATCCTGTTCACTCCCAATATCGATCGCCTGGCCCGGGAAGGCGTCCGCCTGACAGATTTTCACGTTTCCCCGGTTTGCACGCCAACCCGCGGCCAACTCATGACCGGTCTGGATGCCCTCCGAAATGGTGCGCGGAGCGTTCCCGCGGCCACGAATATGATCTGGCGGGAAATCCCCACGATGGCCGAACTGTTCCGAAAATACGGCTACCGAACCGGACAGTTCGGCAAATGGCATCTGGGAGACCATTATCCCGACCGGCCCTTTGATCGCGGCTTCGAGAAGGCCATCT
>NZ_JACIYL010000836.1 GCF_014359955.1 Thermogutta sp.
TGGGGATGTGTTGGACCAGGCAAAGGGGCTCGGCATTCTTACAGAGCGTGAGAGGGCGCTCGGCGGTTGCGCCGTGACCGACGGTTCCTGGATAGAATTTTGTGATAAAATCCACAGTACTGCTCTAATCTTCCTTGCTGTACGCCGGTCCGAGCGAACGGGAGAAAGAAAGTATTGGAACCGTCCGGCGCTGGCTTTCGGGCGGCAGGCATTCAAGGCTGCGAAAACACGTGAGGCAAACTATGGCAATCTGGGATGCGATCCGGATCTTTTTGGCGACTCTCTTCGACAGGGAGACAGCCCGCCGGGTGCACGAAATTCTGGAAAAGCGTCGCTCCGGTGAAACGCCACCCGCGGTTGAGTCTGCGGAGGCGGCGCCGCCTAAACCTGCGGTTGCGCCCCTGAAGCGAGTCCCAGAAAAGGTGGCCAAAAGTGAAGCGTTGATCCTCCTGGAAACGCTTCAACGTGAAGCACGCTTCGTAGATTTCATTAAAGAGGATCTCAGCGGGTATAGCGATGCTCAAATCGGCGCAGCCGTTCGCGATATCCATCGAGATTGTGCCGCCGTGCTGGAAAGACTTTTCGCCATCCGGCCCGCCGTGGATGTGCCTGAAGGAACGGAATATGTCGTCCCCGAAGGTTTTGATACCGGGCGGATCCGCCTGGTGGGAAACATCCACGGTGGTCCCCCGTATCGGGGTCGGGTCACGCATCATGGTTGGGAAGCAACGGAGTGCCGTCTTCCTGTCTGGACCGGCACGGAAGCGTCAGTGCGGATCATTGCCCCGGCGGAGATAGAAGTCGGTGGGGCGTAGTGTCGTATCCCCTGTGTGCCTTTCCATTCCTCTCTTTCCTGGAGCCCGTTTTCCATCACTGGCGCAGGTGCCCCCAGGGAGGCCACAACCAAACGAAATCGATCAAAAAACCTCGACAAGTGAACCTCACAAGCACGTTGTTGTAAAACACGTCCCGAAGACGTACGCCGTCAGGCCCCGTGAAGAGAGAATGGATCATATTGGGTTAAGAACGACGCCACAGCAGGTTGCTCTGGGATTGCCAAAACTTGCTGCAACCGATGACTTGATGAGAAACAACCTCAGGAGGGTTGCCCAATGAGTCCCCAATTTGTGGTTGGGATCGATTTGGGAACGACAAACTCTGTTCTCGCCTATGCGCCCTATGACGCAGACGAACCAAAACTGACGGTTTTGGAGATTCCCCAACTTGTAGCGCCCGGCGTCATTGAAAATCGCACGACGCTCCCGTCTTTTCTTTATCTCGCACGGGACCATGAGATCGCGGCGGGGACACTCGATTTGCCGTGGGCGCAGGGGCTGACTTACGCCGTTGGAGAATTGGCTCGCCGCCAGTCAGCGGAGGCGCCCGAACGTACCGTCTCGGCGGCGAAATCGTGGCTGTGCTACAGCCGGGTGGATCGCCACCAGCCGATTTTGCCCTGGAACGCGCCTGCCGAGGTCCCTCGGATCTCACCGGTAACGGCTGCCCAACGATATCTGGAGCACCTCATTGGAGCGTGGCATCACGCGTTTCCTGACGCCCCCATCAAGGAACAGAAGGTGGTGCTCACCGTGCCGGCTTCGTTTGATGCGGCCGCCCGGGAACTGACCCGGGAAGCCGCCCTCGCGGCAGGGCTTCCGGATGATCTGATCCTTTTGGAAGAGCCCCAGGCGGCACTGTACGCCTGGCTGGGAGACATCGGTCCCAGATGGCGAAAGCTGCTGAGGGTTGGTCATCAGGTCCTTGTGTGCGACGTGGGAGGAGGAACGACGGACTTCACGCTTGTCCGGGTGGAAGAACAAGACGGGGAATTAATGCTCCAGCGAGTGGCTGTG
>NZ_JACIYL010000837.1 GCF_014359955.1 Thermogutta sp.
AGTTGGGCGCCGGAGTCATGGTCTCACTTGATGGTACCGATCTCTGGCTGGCAACCGGTGACCCGGTCTTGCCCGTGACTTCCGTCCTGCTGGTGCTTCCCGCCGGGATGGAGCTCGCCGCCGTTCAACCGGTTTTCACGAGCCAGATCGACGTCATCGGCCAGGGACTGCCTCCGGTGGTGGCCCCGAATCCCGTGCCCTTCGATTCGGTTGAAGACGCCCATCTTGACTGGTCCCAGGTTCTGGACAGGTCACTCGGTGTTTCAGACATCGTCCACTTCTCCAACTACATTTGGGGAGGATACCGTCTTGCCACGGTTGCCATCTCGCCCATCGTTTACGACCATTCTTCCGGAGAGTTGGCATTTGTTCGGGACCTGGAACTGAGCCTCACCCTCACTCCCACCAATGATGACCTGCCCGTGAATCCGCTGCTTGCCAGTCAGGTGGCAAGCCTTGTTGCTAATCCAGAGGTCCTGCAAACATATACGACCACCACAGCCACTCCGCCGGTTGATCCCTACGAGTACGTGGTCATCACCAGCGCCGCACTGGCGCGGGAATTCGAACCCCTCGTGCAGGAGAAAATCGCCCGCGGCCTCACCGCGCGCATCGTGACCACCGAATGGATCGCCGAGAACTACCGAGGAACAGAGAATGGAGACCTCGCCGACCGCATCCGCCAATTCCTGTCCGACGCGTACTTCAACCACGGCACGCGGTGGGTCCTGCTCGGAGGGGACGCCGAATTCGTGCCGACTCGTGGCGTCTATGCTGCAGTGGGCAGCACGATCGAGACAGCACTTCCCACAGACATGTATTACGCCTGCCTGGACGGACCGTGGAACCGGGACGGCGACAATCTATGGGGTGAACCTACAGATGGATTGAACGGAGGGGATATCGACCTGGTTCCCGAACTTTTTGTGGGCAGGGCACCGGTAAGCAACGCGACAGAGGTCCGCAACTTCGTCGCCAAAACCATTCTTTACGAAACCACACATCATCCCAACGCCACAACAGCCTTGCTCCTTGGAGAAAAGCTGGACAGCATCACGCAGGGGTCCGTCTCGAATGAAATCATTCGGCAACAAACCATTCCCACAGACTGGAACGTGCAAACCTTGTACGATTCAGACACCCAGGCCTGGACCACCACCCAGATTGTGGCCGCGTTAAACTCCTCACCGAATATCGTACACCATTTAGGTCACGCCAATTCCACCTACGTCGCACGAATGACCGTCTCGCAGGTGGCCACCCTTAATAACGCTTTCCCCTACTTCATGTATTCGCAGGGCTGCGACGCCGGCTCTTTCGACACTCGCGACGTGGCCATCGCCGAAGAGCACGTCATCGCTCCCCACGGCGCCGTGGCGGTTGTCATGAACACCCGATACGGCTGGTATGTGCCAGGCAACACGCCGGGCGGTAGCCACGACTACGCCCTCGCCTTTTTCGATGCGGTATTCAACGAACATAAAGTGCGAATCGGCGAAGCGCTGGTCGATTCGAAGCTGGACAACCTCTTCCGTTTGAGCGCCGGCGGTGCCTACCGTTGGATCCACTTTACTTCCACTTTGTTCGGTGATCCCGAACTGGCTCTGCAAACCGGAGATTGGGTTCCTCCCCAACGATCCCTCATCAGTGGAGTCGTGTTTCAGGACCACAACGGAAATGGGCAGCGAGACCCGGGCGAAATCGGAATGGCCACCCAGCTCGTGTATCTCGATCTGGACGGCGACGGCCAATGGGATCATGGATCGACGCGTTTCACCCAAAATACACCGGTTCGTCTTCAGGACAACGGAACCGTTATCTCCCAGTTACAGGTTTCCGGTGTGGGACGA
>NZ_JACIYL010000838.1 GCF_014359955.1 Thermogutta sp.
GGCGTCGCACGCCGTATCGGTCCAGCCGCTCCACCTGCTTGAGTGCTTCCACGGCTGCGTCGATCGAATCCACGATCCAACCCGTGATTCCCGGATCGATCACTTCCGGCACCGAGCCACAACGCCAGGCAATCACCGGAGTCCCACAGGACATGGATTCGATCATCACCAGTCCGAATGGTTCCGGCCAATCGATGGGGAAGAGCAAAGCCAAGGCATTGCCGAGAAACTCGGATTTGTCGTTCTCCCCGATTTCGCCGATGAATTCCACATGGGGCTGTGACAGGAGCGGCTCGATGCATTCCCGGAAATACTGCAAATCGGCCTTGTCCACCTTGGCGGCAATCTTGATTTTCATGCCTGCGCGGCGGGCAATCTCAATCGCGCGATCTGGTCGTTTCTCCGGGGAAATTCGCCCCAGAAAGGCCACGTAGTCCCCCTTCGGATTCGGATTGAAGAGGCACACGTCCGCCGGCAGACCATGGTACACCGTGCCTACCCAGTTGGCAAAAGGTATTGGCCGCCGCTGATCGTTCGAGATGGAAACCACCGGCATGTCCTGAAATTCCCAGTAAAACGGTTTCAGGTCGGGAAGATCCAGGCGGCCGTGAAGGGTGGTCACGGTCTTGTGGGCGATATCGCGGAACAGGGGGAAGTGGATTAAATCGACATGAAAATGCAGGATGTCGAACTCGCTGGCTCGCTGCCGCACACGCTCCAGTTGCATGAGCATGTACGGAAGAGGTTCCTTGACTCGTGGATTCAAGCGAATGGCACGATCAATGCAGGGGACGAGTTCCGCCGATGTGACGGAGTCGCCGCTGGCGAAGAGCGTCACTTCGTGGCCCTGGCGGACGAGTTCTTCTGTCAAATAGGAGACGACTCTTTCGGTACCGCCGTAGAGTTGAGGTGGCACACTTTCGAACAGGGGCGCGACTTGGGCAATTCGCATAGACGTTCCTCCTCCACCTTCATCTCTGAAAGTTCGAAAGAACGGTGCGAACTGCAAAGAAGAAAGCCGTGGGAACCCCGCGATGAATGCGACCGAAGGGGGACCCCCATTGGTCGGAGCAACGGTAACGTTGGAATGCGAACAGAATTTTGCCAGAAAACCGCTGCGTCCAACGTCTCATCGCTATCGAGCTTGCCACTCGACAGTAACGGACGTTCTCACCGCCTGGGCGTACTCCCTACGGGAATACCCCGAGCGTATCGAGGATGTTGGGGTGTCATGGGCGATAGCAAATGCCATACCATTGGCAGTACAGTGGCCCGGAAACCCTCCCGCAGAACCAGTAATAGTTTTGCTATCTTGCCTATTGTGTCTGTGTTTTTGCAAAGTTATTGCCGTCCAGGCGGAAGGCATCCCCCGCGAGATTGGACCATTCCTCCCCGACTCCGAGGTGACTGAAAAAAACGGGGACTGCCATTTTCGCAGTCCCCAGTGCCAAAATGACCACCTCATGGGCTCCCGGTGTCGCCATTATGCCGGGAGCTGGAAACACCCCTAGAGGGAGGCCCCTCATTCCCGGACCGGTCTGTCCTGGGCGGACGGTCCATTATTCTTCACCGGCCCGCAGTCGGGCGAGGACGCTGTAATCTTCCAGCGTGCTGGTGTCGCCCACGGTCTCCCGCCCCGCGGCGATGTCCCGCAGCAGGCGGCGCATGATCTTGCCGCTTCGCGTCTTGGGGAGAGCCGTTGTGAAGCGGATATCGTCGGGAACCGCCAGCGGCCCGATCTGCTGCCGCACGTGGTTCTTCAGTTCCTGCCGCAACGCGTCAGAGGGTTCGTACCCTTCCGCGAGCGTCACGAAAGCGCAGATGGCTTCCCCTTTGATCTCGTG
>NZ_JACIYL010000839.1 GCF_014359955.1 Thermogutta sp.
AGAAGGTTTTACGGGTGAACTTCCACGCGAGAACGGTTCCTCAACAAGTCTCCCCAAGGTGTTTCATACGGCGGAAGCAGGTGCTGTCACAGTGACGATTTCCCACGATGGCCGCTGCCAGGTGAGTGGATTCCGATCTGCCGCGCAAACCCCCTTTTAACGCGAGGGTTGAGGTTTCCTGCCGTGCATGACTCCCATCTGCCGATGAGCATCCTTCAATCGATCCAGCCACCCCCAAGGACGCGCTCACCCTGGTAGCAGACGGCGGCCTGCCCCGGCGCCACGCCGTAGCACGGCTCATGGAACTGCACGCGGAACCGGTTGCCTTCCAGAATGGTGACGGTGGCGGGGACGGCCTTCGCCCGATAGCGGATTTTCACCGCGCACGGGAACGGTCCTGACGGCGGCTCCAACAGCCAGTTCGCCCCGGAAGCCGTCAACTCCCAGCGAGCAAGCTCTTCTCGCGTTCCCACCACGACACGGCGTGTGTCCGGCTCCAGACGCACCACGTAGCGCGGCTCGCCGAAGGCAATCCTCAGACCCTTCCGCTGGCCGATGGTGAAGCGCTCCAGTCCATCGTGATGGCCAACGACGCGGCCTTGGGTGTCCACAATCTCTCCCGCTGTGGAACGCTCCCCGCGAAACTGTCGCACGAAGGCCGCATGGTCCTGATTGGGAACGAAGCAGATTTCCTGGCTGTCGGGCTTGTCGGCTACCCGCAAACCGATCGTCGCCGCAATGTTCCGAATCTCCTGCTTTGTGTAATCTCCCACGGGAAACAGAAGCCGACCGAGGTACTCCCGCCGTATCCCAAACAGCACGTACGACTGGTCTTTGGCGAAATCACGACCGCAAAACAGGCCCGGCAAACCATCCTCGGCGGGCATCAGTCGGGCATAATGACCGGTCGCGACGAATTCTGCCCCCAGCGTGTCTGCATACTCAAAAAGACGTCCAAACTTGAGCCGGTTGTTGCACACGACGCAGGGGTTGGGCGTCCGCGCGGCGAGGTACTCGTTCACGAAATAGTCAATAATCTCGCGAAACTCCTCCTCAAAGTTGAGAACGTAAAACGGAATGTCGAGACGCTCGGCCACGCGCCGTGCGTCTTCAGCATCTGCCGCGCTACAGCACCCCTGCTTGGGACTCCGCAGAACCGGCAAAGCGGTGAGGGTTCCGCTTTGAGAAGCCGGCTCCCGCGGCCCCGGCGAAGCGTCGGACAACGAGCACGTGACCGGCGAGTGCATCCCGTGACGCATAAAAACCCCGATCACCTCGTGCCCCTGCTCCCGGAGCAGATGGGCCGAGACGCTGCTATCCACACCGCCAGACATTGCCAGGAGAACGCGGGCCATTTCGGAATCTTTGTCGAGTTGATCGATATAGGAAAAACGAACAAAAGGCTTGCTAAGGCACGCACTCGCGAAAAAATCGATTGCGAGGCGAATTCTTCGCCGGACGGAAAAAGCACCCACCCGTCGCGTGCAGCAGGACACACCGGCCTGCCCCATCGAGGAACCCGCCTTCGTTATTCTACGCAGAAAATGCGCTGCGAGCCGATGGCGTGGCAGACGTGTCGGGCATAAGCCTGAATTATTTGTAGTCTGACGAAACGGGTCATTTTCGCATCGGGCACGACAAGCGTGCCCCTCCATCTCGGAGGGACGTGCTTGTCACGTCCGCTTTCGGAGGGACGTGCTTGTCACGTCCGCCTGCCAACCCTCGATGATCCACCCCAATTCACTCGCATTCCGGTAGGGGCAATTCATGAATTGCCCCTACCAAGGCCGGCAACGTGACACATACATGTAACATCGGGCACGACAAGCGTGCCCCTCCGAAT
>NZ_JACIYL010000084.1 GCF_014359955.1 Thermogutta sp.
GGTAATCAATGACACAGTGGAGGCATTCGCAGGTGTAAATCGTTTCCGCGGCAGTTATCCTGCTGCTTCGGGCGGTCCGGGTGCAGACCACGGATGTTTCCCCACATTGTTTTCGTGAATATCATAAACTGATTACAAGAGGCAGTTCCAGGACTGAACGCGGTGATCGTCCCAGGGCTCACGTCAACGGGCGAACGAACTCCTGGCTTGACTTTTGAAGATTCACTCGAGGAGATCAGCGTATGTCGCAGACGACTGTAACCAAGGGTAAGGTGGAAGGGAAGTTGCCGTACAAGGTCAAGGATATCTCCCTTGCCGAATGGGGGCGACGGGAAATCGAGCTGGCCGAGAAGGAAATGCCGGGCCTGATGGCGCTTCGGGAGAAATACGGCCGTTCGAAACCGCTCAAGGGTGCGCGAATCGCCGGATGCCTCCACATGACGATCGAGACAGCGGTGCTCATCGAGACACTGGTCGAACTGGGAGCCCAGGTCCAGTGGAGTAGTTGCAACAAGTTCTCCACGGAAGATCACGCGGCAGCGGCCATCGCCGCACGGGGCATTCCCGTGTATGCGTGGAAGGGCGAAACTGATGAAGAATACGAATGGTGCATCGAGCAGACCCTGATCTTCCCGGATGGTGAGCAACTGAACCTGATCATCGACGACGGTGGCGACCTCACGGCCATGGTGCACAGCCCCAAGTATGCCCATCTCTTGCCGGGCATCCGGGGGTTGTCCGAAGAAACGACGACTGGCGTCCACCGCCTTTATCAGATGCACGCCAAAGGCGAGCTGAAGGTGCCGGCGATCAACGTCAACGATTCGGTCACCAAAAGTAAATTTGACAACCTCTACGGTTGTCGGGAATCGCTCATTGACGGCATCAAGCGGGCCACCGACGTGATGATCGCCGGAAAAACGGCGGTGGTCTGCGGTTACGGCGACGTGGGCAAAGGGTGCGCCCAATCCCTGCGGGCGTATGGTGCCCGAGTTGTCGTCACCGAAATCGATCCCATCTGCGCCCTCCAGGCGGCGATGGAAGGCTACGAGGTGACGACCCTGGAAGAGGTGGCGCCGCGGGCGCACATCTTCGTGACGGCCACCGGCTGCTGCAACGTCATTCGACCGGAGCACATGCTGGCCATGCCGGATGGTGCGGTCATCTGCAACATCGGTCACTTCGATGTGGAGATCGATGTGGATTGGCTCATGAACAAATCCGGGGCGAAGCGAACCACGATCAAACCGCTCGTGGATAAATTCACTTTCCCCAACGGAAAATCGATCATCCTCCTGGCAGAGGGTCGGCTGGTCAACCTGGGTTGCGCGACGGGCCATCCTTCCTTCGTCATGTCCAACTCGTTTACCAATCAGGTGCTCGCGCAGATCGCGCTGTGGACCGAGCCGGAAAAATATCCGGTGGGTGTTCACTGCCTGCCCAAGAAACTCGACGAGGAGGTGGCCCGACTGCATCTGGAAAAGATCGGCGTCAAACTGACCAAGCTGACTCCCGAGCAGGCGGCGTACCTCGGAATCCCAGTGGACGGCCCCTTCAAACCCGATTACTACCGCTACTGAAATCTGTCGCTGCGTGCAGACCGGTCTTCGTCGATGAGGCCCCTCACATCAGTTGTTCGGTAACCAAAGCAAGCGATTGGAAATGTGTCGGTAGAATAGACCGGTCCCTGCCCGAGGTGTGCGGGGACCGGTTTTGTTGAAAAACAGCAATTGCCTGGTGGTGTTCGTTTTTTGACTGAAAAACCATGCCAGAAATCCAAGCTTTTCGCGGAATTCGGTACAATCTCAGCCACGTCGGTTCGCTGAGCGATGTGATCGCCCCGCCCTATGACGTGATCTCTCCGGAGCTTCAGGACGCCCTCTACAAGAAGCATCCGTGCAACGTGGTGCGGCTGATCCTCAATCGAATTGAACCGGGTGATGACGAGATCAACAACCGATACAGCCGGGCCCGTCGCTACTACAAAAGCTGGCTGGCGGAGGGCGTCCTCGTTCAGGAAGCGGACCCGGCCATCTACGTCTATTACCAGGAGTTCGATCTGCAGGGTGTCCGGTACGTGCGGAGGGGCTTTATGGCCCGGGTGCGGCTCTCCCGCTACGAGGAAGGCCAGATTTTCCCTCATGAGCACACTCTACGCGGGCCGCGAATGGACCAGCTCATGCTCATGACGATGTGCAAGGCGCAGCTCAGTCAGGTATTCGGGATGTATCCCGATCCCGAGGGCCGGACCCAGGCGGTCCTCGATGAGGCCATCCGCGATGTGACGCCGGTGGAGGCGGTCGATCATCTGGGGATCACGCACCGAATGTGGGCGGTCACGAAACCCGAACTGGTGACGGAACTCTCCAGTATTGTTGGACCGTCGCCCATCTTCATTGCCGATGGCCATCACCGGTACGAGACCGCCCTGGAATACCGGGAGCAGCTCCGGGATATGGGTTACCTGCGGCCCGATCACCCTGCCCACTACGTCCTCATGCATTGCGTGCCCATGGAAGACCCGGGCCTCATCGTGCTCCCCACACACCGGCTCGTTCGAGGAATTCCCGCCCTGGGCGCCGATGAGCTGGCCAGCCGACTGGGCGAGGCATTCACGGTGCAAACTGTCGCCCGATCCCCCGAGGCAGCCCGTGATGTATGGGAACTGGTGGAACGGTCACCGGATCCGGCCACCCTCGCCTTTTACACACAAAAGGACGACACCTGGTCGGTCGCCGAGATTACTCCGGCAGGTCGGGAAAAGATGGATGAACTGGCGGCCGACCACACGCCAGAATGGCGCAGGCTGGGCGTGGCCGTGCTCCACAAGTTGGTTCTCGATCATCTCCTCCGCCTCGGCTCGCCGCCGGAACTCGAATATGTCCATCTTGTCGACGAGGTGATCGAGCGATTGAAATCCGGCCAGTACCCGCTCGCTGCGCTGGTTCGCCCGGCCACCGTTACCGACATCCGTGACGTCAGTCTCCAGGGTGACCGAATGCCGCCGAAGAGCACCTATTTCTATCCCAAGCTTTGCTCTGGCCTGGTCATCAACCCGCTCGAGTGAGACCTCTTTTCCGCGATCACGGCACCTCGGCAGTTCCTTCCGACCAACCGGTTGCGGGCGGGTTTCCGCGCTCTGTTCCACGTGAAACCGAACCTATCCGGAAAACTCACCGCCGGAGATAAAGTTGCCCCCGCCCTGAGAGTCATCTCCCACCTGAGCGTCTTTACCAGAACGTCCCCTGGATGTACCTGCGAGAAAGCGGGCGAAGTTCCATCACGGCGAGGGCAGAAAGGAGCACAGGGAAACCGAAAAACGGGTTTCTCTTAGGGTTTCCTGGATGAAGTGGTTGACACCCTGCTTTGAGCCCCGCCACTCCACGCATGGCCAATTGCCAACGAGAGGAGCGACTCATGAATCACCCCTACCGACCTGTTCGCCGCAGCGCCTGTAATCCCGGGAGGGGGCATTCATGAATTGTTTCCGCGTCCAAGCAGGAACTGGCCAAAGTAGCGGCACCCCGGTCTGGGAAATGAGTCCAACAGTCAAATCGGCACCTGACAACCAGTTTCCTCCGGCTTGAATTTCACCACTGCGCGAGGCCCTCTCGAGGTTCGCACCTTTTCCAACGGCTGAGGAATAGTGTCGATACGTCAGGGCAGACTGGCATTCCACGTTTTTTCGCTCATCGCTAGAATAAGTTGACGCATTTGCCCAAGGCCTGCAGCCGTTTCACGTGGAACACACGGAAAGGTTCGCGCCGTTCGGTGCCAGCCCCAAGTTTCCTGGCTAGCGACTGAGGACGCCATCCGCGAGTGTTCCCGGCCTGTTCTCAACTGAGTACCGAGAGCCCGTAGGGGCGGGCAGGCCGTTTTCAGGGAGGCGAATCGACAACCGGTCCAATATCGGAAGGAGGTCAGCCATCGGCAGGGAGGCCGATTTGTGCCGCGTGTCATCTGTATTGCCAACCAAAAAGGTGGCGTAGGAAAAACGACGACCGCCATCAATCTGGCTGCCTGTCTGGCGGTGGCAGGCCGGCGAACGCTCCTTGTCGATCTCGATCCCCAGTGTAACGCCACATCGGGGCTGGGGCGTCAGCCGCTTCCTCATCATCCGCTCGTGGCGGGATTACCGCTGAGCGACGCCGTATTGCGGGTCGATGTGGCGAACCTCGAACTCCTGCCCGGGAGCCGTAGCTTTCGCGACGTGGAAGCACTCGCCAGGGATAACGGCACGTACGCCTCCCTGTTGCGCTCCCACCTGCAAAACGGCATGGCCGGGTACGACTACGTTCTGATCGACTGTCCCCCCTCGGTTGGACAGTTGACCAGGACGGCCCTGGCGGCCTCCCACGAGGTCCTCATGCCTATTCAGTGTGAATACTTCGCCATGGAGGGCCTTGCCCAGATGATCGAGGTTATCCGGCAGGTGATGATCGAGCGTGACCGGCAACTCCAGTTTGGAGGAATCCTGCTCACGATGTACGATCCCCGCCTCGAACTGACTCTCGAAGTCGAGGCGGAGGTCCGCGAATTCTTCGGCGAAATCGTATTTCAAACGGTGATTCCGCGCGATGTCCTGTGCGCGGAAGCACCCAGCCACGGTTTACCTGTCATTGCCTACGCACCGCGGGCAAGAAGCACCCGCGCTTACGTGGAACTTTGCATGGAGGTTCTGGAAAGTGAGTAGAGAAAAACGCCTTGGACGTGGTTTGGAAGCCCTGCTCGGTCGTCTTGATACCGTCGCGACTGGGGACGAACATCCCGCCTCCGTGTCAGGTGACACTCTGGGGCAGGACTTGGCCCATCGGGAGGGAGCCGGTCCTGGGGAAAGCCCCTCGCCCCGAAAGCACACCCCGGAGGTAACACGGATTCCCATCGACGACATTGACCGGAATCCATTCCAACCGCGGCAGGAAATCGATACGGAAGAGCTCATGCAACTGGCGGAGAGCCTGTCCACACACGGCTTGCTGCAACCGATCGTGGTGCGCCGCCACGGCAATCGGTACCAGCTCGTGGCCGGTGAGCGACGCCTGAGAGCCGCACGCATCGCCGGTTGGCAGGAGGTGCCCGCCCGCATCGTTCAGGCTGACGACCGCCAGCTCGCTGAATTGGCGATCGTCGAAAACCTCCAGCGGAAGGACCTCAATCCTCTGGAAAAAGCCCTCTGCTTCCAGCGGTATTTGGAAGAATACGGGGCGACGCAGGAAGAACTTGCCGCACGGCTCAATCTGGATCGTTCGACGATCTCCAATTTCATCCGGCTCCCGGGCGGATTGGGCGATGCGTTTCCACCGAGCCGCCACGGCATGCGACGGATGTTTGCCTCCGGCAAACGCTGCCCAAAAGCAGGAAGCCGGCTGGCCACGCTTGCTCGCGGGAAAGTGAGGACATTCCGATGAAACCGAAACTCCTTCGGCTGCATCCCCAGGACAACGTGGTGATCGCCACTGCGGCGATCAAGGCGGGGACAACTCTGCGGTTGGATCGCATCAAACTGCAGGTCATTTCGAATGTTCCCATGGCTGGCAAAATCGCGACGCGTCCTATCGCAGAAGGTGAAAAAATCATCAAACTGGGACATCCCATTGGCCATGCCACCCGCAACATCGAGCCGGGGGAGTGGGTCCACACGCACAACCTGGCCAGCGACTATCTGCCCACCCCGGAGCGTACGCCAGCCAAGGCTGCGGGGGAGCAGATCGAGACGGCCGTCTCTGTGCCCCCCGAGGAAGCCGTGCAAACGGCATCTCCAGAAGCAACCGAAGGTCTCGAACCAACCGCCGACCTGGCGTTGAGCGAGGAAACGACCGAGCCGGTACGAGCGACGATCGAAGACGCCGCTGCGATTTCCGCTGCGGGAGAAAGCACCTCCGCCCCGCCCGCGGGTGAAAGCTCAACCGCTCCGGGACAGGAAAATCCTGAAGGCGCGAGCGAGTCGGATGCACCCTCTGAACGTCGCGACGATTCCTCAGGCTGATTGACCCTCAGAACCGTGAGCTGACCGCGACAGACGCGAGCTGCGTTTGAATAAAAGGAGAAAAGTTATGGCGTCCAGCCCCGTCGATCAACAACAGGCCCCTGTCCAGAAACTCCCCGAACAGCACAGCTGGCAGGGATATCTCCGCCCGGACGGCCGCAAGGGCATCCGTAATCGCCTGCTGGTGGTGTACCTGGTGGAATGCGCCCGGCATGTGGCGGAAGAGATCGCCGCTCCCTTTCGACGGCAGGAGGTGGAAGTGCTGGGGTTTCCTGGTTGTTACCCCAGCGCGTATGCCGAGCGGATCCTCCGCCAACTGACGACCCATCCCAACGTCGGCGGTGCCCTGCTTGTTTCGCTGGGGTGCGAAAGTTTCGATCGGGATGGGCTGGCGGCGGCCATCGCCCAGTCAGGTCGGCCAGTGCACACCATTGTTATCCAGGAAAACGGGGGTACCACGCGAAGCATCAAACGGGGACGACAATGGGTGAAGAGCACCCTCCCGCAACTGGCAGATGTCCCCCGCTGTGCCATGTCTGTCCAGGACCTGGTGGTGGGGACGGTCTGCGGAGGTTCTGATGCCACCAGTTCTTTGACGGCCAATCCCGCGTGTGGGCTGGTCTTCGACCGACTCGTGGACGCCGGCGCCACGGCCATCTTCGAGGAAACCGGCGAACTTCTCGGGTGCGAGTCCCTCCTGGCGGAACGGGCTGCCCGACCGGAACTGGCGGACGTTCTGCGCGCAACCGTGGAAAAAGCCGCCCGCTACTACGCCACACTGGGTCATGCCAGTTTCGCTCCCGGAAACACCGAGGGCGGCTTGACTACGATTGAAGAAAAATCGCTGGGCGCTTATCTCAAGAGCGGCCATCGGCCTATCGCTGGGATCATCAAGCCGGGTGACGTTCCGCCGCAACCCGGTTTGTATCTTCTGGACGTCGTCCCCGATGGGGAGGTCCGTTTCGGCTTTCCCAACATCGCCGACAACGCAGAAATCATCGAGCTGATCGCTTGCGGATGCCATGTGATTCTCTTCACTACAGGCCGAGGATCTGTGGTGGGTTCCGTGATTTCACCCGTTATCAAGATCTGCGCCAATCCGGAAACGTATCTCCGCATGAAAAGCGATATGGACGTCAACGCCGGCGACGTGCTCTTGGGCAAGGCCACTGTTGAAGACGTTGCGGACCGAATTTTCAAACTCCTCGTCGAAGTGGCCGGAGGTCAGCAGACCGCTTCCGAAGAACTGGGACACCGGGAGTACATCCTGACCTACAAATACTTCGAACCACTCGGTCCGGCGTGCCTTCCTGTTTCACGCTGAACCTTTTCCAAGATCGCGATCTATTGAAGTCGATTGGCGCTGGAGTTATCCGATACGACCGATTCCTGCTGCTGGGCAACCTCGGCACCGGGAAGGCGAGCACCGACTTGGGCGGCGAGAAAGCATGTGTCTCCAGTTGTCCTTCCGTATTCGCACGGAATTCCCGAAACCTGCCGAGCGTACTTGGCTACCAGTTTGAGAAGCGTGCACCGATCGAGCGGTTTGGTGGCGAAATCATCGCATCCCGCCATAAAGCACCGCTCCCGCTCACCAGGTTCAGTACCGGCTGTGAGAGCGATCACAGGCGCTATGTAACCGGATTCCCGCAACAGCCGGACCACCTGATACCCCTCCAGGTCGGGAAGATTGATATCCAGGAGGATGCAGTCGAAGGGTTTTCCCTCTACATGATTCTCAAGGGCCTTGCGCACCGCATCGCGTCCGGTCTCCGCGGTGGATACCTCAACCCCGGCCGACTGCAAAATGTGTTGGAAGAGACGCCTGGTCTCAATCGCATCCTCTGCCAAGAGGACGCGTGCCCGAATGCGACATCCCCGGGATCCCCCTTTGGTACTTTCTGGGGAGGCGTTTTCCTTAGCTTTTGCCTCCCGGCGTAACTCGGCCGGATCCACCCACTCGAACTGGTCGGCACTGCCGAGCGGGATTGTTACCCGGAAATTGCTTCCCAGCCCCACCTCGCTGACGACCGTGATGTCGCCGCCAAGGCATCGCGCCAGACTGCGACTGAAGGCCAGGCCCAGACCGGTGCCAGGAAATCGCGCATTGGTGCTGGCATCGCCACGGTGGAAAGGCTCGAAAATTTTTTCGCACATCTCGGCCGGAATGCCGACGCCGGTGTCAATGACCTCGAATTGAAGAGAGCACTGACCGTCGTCGCTGCGCGGCACCTGGACGACAAGGCGTACCGATCCCGAATCCGTGAATTTGATCGCATTCCCGAGGAGGTTGATGAGGATCTGTCGCACCCGGATGGGATCGATACGGATGCGACGCGGCACGCAGCCGCGGATTTCCAGGCGGAGCGGCAAGTTCTTGGCCCGCGCCCGAATCTCCATCAATTGCATCACGTCCTCGGCGAGTTCCACCAGGGAGCAATCCTGGGCGTTGATTTCCAGACGTCCCGCTTCGGACTTGGCAAGCTCCAGCAAATCATTGATGATCTGGAGGAGATACTGGCCATTGCGCAGAATTGTTTGAATGGCGGCAATCCGGGTGGGCGGAGCGCGGTTGAGATCACCTTCGATCAGAAGCGTCTCGGCGTAGCCGAGGATGGCTGTCAGCGGCGTTCGCAGTTCGTGCGTCACGCTGGCCAGGAATTGGTCTTTTGCTCGCAAGGCCGCCTGGGCTTGCTGCCTCGCTTCTTCCAGTTCCCGGACCAACTGTTCGAGCCTCGCCGTGTGATCGCGGAGGGCGATTTCGGCCTGCTTTTGTTCGGTGATGTCGGTGACCAAGCCCATGCCCCCGCAATACCGCCCGGTTTGGTCGTACACCGGCGCCACGGCCGCCAGAATCCACCGCACTTCTCCATTTTTCCGCACGATACGAAGCTGGTAAGTAGAAGAAAGCCCCTGGCGCCGTAATCGAAGCTGTTCTCGAACGAGCTGGTGATCCTCCGGATGAACAAAACGGAGCAGTTTCTGACCCACGATTTCTTTCTCGGATCGGCCGAAAATCTGGCAAAAGCTCTCGTTGACGAGGGAAAATCGGCCGGTAGGCCCCACAAGACCAATGGCGGCCTTCGTTTGCTTGGTAATGAGACGGTAAATGAACTGTTCGCCGTTTTCGGTTTCAGAACGGGCATAAACCCGCAGCAGACGGTAGCCACCGAGAATAATCGCAGACATTCCCGCCACCCAAAGAAGCCCCAGCCCAAGGACGACGCCGGGTGATCGGACGTGCGGATCGGCCAGGAACGTCCCCCACAGGGCCGCGAGAATGATACTCGACCACACGAGGGCCACCAGCCACACGGTGCGCTGCAGGTGATGTCGGGCAAGACTTGGCATCACGTCTGCCGGCTCCGCCTGCTGGAAGTGCTGGTTGTTGTGCTGACGTTTCGCAGTCAATGTTGCCCAACTCTCCTCTGGATTGCACTGGACACGGCCAACCGCTGCACAAACGACGCGCGGGTTTCCCACAAAAGCATAGGTTTTTCTCAACCATCGGGCCGACAGCCGGCCGTTTTGTCCCCCCGCAGACGTCAATCTTCCCGCGCTTTTTGCCGGACGTATCGGTGATACGGGATGAAACAGCCCCAAAAACGACCACGGTCACAAAATCTTCTCCTGGAAATTGTTAGCCAGGCGTTTGCGCAAAATGACAATCGATTTGCGCAAAAGTGGTTTGCGTTGGGTGTGTCCCCGGAGTAGCATAAGCGCGGGGAGGCTGGTGATCGTCATCTTTTTCCGTGAGGGGGGGTTCTTTTCAAAAGGAGGGTTCTCGTATGTCCGCC
>NZ_JACIYL010000840.1 GCF_014359955.1 Thermogutta sp.
CTTTTGGGAGTCAACGTATTCTGCGCTGCAGCGGTTCGGTTTCCCTGGAAGCGCTACCAGACAGGGTTTGTGATCACGCATGCCGGCATTCTCGTGCTTCTAACCGGCTCGTTGCTCACGGCCCGGCACGGTATCGATGCCCAGCTTTCAGTCTATGAAGGAACGATGAACCACCTGGCGTTCGAAGATAACCTCCATTTTGAAATCGAACGGCTGTCGCCGTCGAACGATCAGGGCGAACGTGTGGGGAAAATCATCCGGATTCCGTTTCGGGCGGGCCCTTTCAATTGGCGGGATTTCTCGACGTCGTGGAGACATCTTTTTTGGGCACCCCCAGGCAAACTGCCGGTGCTGCCATGGAACCTTGCGCATCGGGATCGCGGGGTGGTTTACCGCGACGGTGACATCACGTTGGAAGTGCTGGACTATTACGCCGATTCGCGGCGGGTGAAGGGTGGGTATCTGGGAGGGTACATCTCGGTGCCCACCGGAAGCACCTGGATCCGTCCCTGGCAACCGTTCGAATTGAACATTCAACTTGGCCGCTTCCCAGGTGGGGAAAGCGCGGCTGTCGGTTCGCGAACGACCTTACCGGATGGCACGCGCGTCATCTTTTATGCAGCTCTGGAGGAATTCGAGAAGGATGGTTTTCTCCTCGGCTATCCGGAAGGGGACGTTACCGAGGTGGGTCAGGTCGTTCTGGTCCATGATCGCACGCGCTACGTGGTACCACTTTCGGAGACGGAAAACTCGGATCAGCGCTACCCGTTGGGTGATTCAGGGTTGGAGATCGTGGCTTTGACCCGGGATCCCCGACTTCAGTCCGTGCAGATTCGACTGAGAAATTCCCAGGGCCTGGAAGACGACTTGATTCTGTTTGCAGATTTGCCGGAGTTCAATCGACCTGCCCAAAAATTCCGCGTCGCGGGGGCGTACTGGGTCGATTTTTCCAGAGTGTTGCGTGATCCGAAACTCGCGTTTCAGTTAAGACCGGAGACCACGGATGGCGCGGATCATCCGCGGATTGAGATTTGTCAGGGGCCGGGTGAAAAGCTGTATTACCGGGCATGGCGTGCACCGCAGTTTTTGGGCACCGGGATGGTGCCGCTGAACGGGCGAGTGGTTTCGGTGGGCACCGGGCGGGGCTATGCGGCAAGGATTGTCGTCAATACCTTTCTTCCCTTCGACCCTTCCCGCCCAGATGAAGAAGTGGTCGTGCCAATGCCGTTTCGCAAAGGTGCCCGGATGACGGAGCCCAGGGTGAAAATTCGGCTCACGGCAGGCTCCCAGACCCAGGAGATGTGGCTGGCGGTCTTGCCGCGGGGTGCCACGGCTCCGCTTAATCCCGACGAAGCGTGTCGGCTGGCCCATGGTGCCGAGCAAATCGAGTTAACCGCCAAGTACGATGCAGTGGATGTGGGGTTCTGGATCAAACTGCTGGAGTTTCAGCGGCGACTGGATCCCGGCACCAATCAACCCTCGCACTATGCGAGCCTGGTCGATCTGTATGTTCCGGAAAGAGTGCTGAGAGCTGCCGGGAAGGAGGTCGCCGGGCCTGTGGAGATTGATCCAGAGACTGGCGAAGCTTTATGCCTGGTGCACTCCAAAGTTCTCATTACGCTGAATCATCCCATTAACGTGATCGATCCCCTGACGGGACGCAGTTACCGACTTTATCAGGAAAGTTTCAGTGGACCGTTTCGGCCGGGAGATCCCATCTACGAACGTGTCGTCGGAGGACGGAATGCCCCTGATGAGCTCTATGTCTCGACTTTGAGTGTGAATTATGACCCGGGGCGGGGATTCAAATACATGGGCTCCCTGCTGATTGTGGGGGGC
>NZ_JACIYL010000841.1 GCF_014359955.1 Thermogutta sp.
CGGCCCTTCCGATCGACCTGAACCTTGCGTGAGACGTTTTCACCGGGTCGCAGGGTGACGCTCTCAATCGGTGCGATTGTCATCGGTTCTTGCGGTGGAGCGGCGACCGGCTGCGGTTCCGCAGGGAGGGGCTCCACCTCTTCAACCTTGAATTGGGATTGCGATCTGCGGCAACCTGAAGCGAGCCCAACGACAACGAGCACACCCAGGAGTGTCATGAAAACTCCAGTCGTGTGCAGCAATTGTTTTGCGAGACAACCGGAGCTACCATTTCTGCCCGCTGACCCCTCGGACTTCATGAATGCATGCCGCATGGCCATACCCCCGTGGCTAATCTGGTCAAACGGGATGGACAAGACGTTTTCTGAGGACGGGTGATCCAGGCGTCGGTAACCATTGTGCGGAACCGGGGCAGTCTAGTCAAGGATTTGGCAAATTTTTCGTGACGGACTGAAATGCTCGAGAGCATGGCCATCGCGCGGTGAACCTGGGCAGCGGTTGGGATGACGAGACGCTGGGGGTGCGAAAAGCCGGTTCACTGGTTTACCCAACCGTTACAGGCCGCACAGGTGGTACGTTTAAGACGGACATTTCTCCTGGATGAGACCGCAGGTCTCTCTCGTCCGCGCTTATTTTGAGTCACAATTATTAAAGGAAAAGCCTCATGCTGCCGACCGGCGGCTGCGTGGACGGGGTATTTAACGACCCAAAATCGAGGGGATCAGAACCCGAAGGATAACAACAATGAAAACGAAACTTGCTGTGTACTCGGCCGTGATGATGGGGATGTGGCTGGCCATTGGTTCCGTTGCGGATGCCCAATGCCTGCTGGGACGGTTGTTTAATCGCCCGACCACTTACACGGCCGGTTACGGGGGATATCCCGTCGGAGTAGCGTACACACCAGTGACCACTTACATGCCGGTCGTGTCCTCTGCGCCGGTGGCCACGACAAGTTATCGGGTAACCTATCTGCCCGTGACACCCGGTGCCACGACGGTCTATCGTGTGGCCCCGTCGTTGACGCCTCCTGTGGTGAGCACGACGAGCTACCTGCCCGTCGCCACACCGTACGCGGTGGCCTCTCCACCGGCGACCCCCGCGATGGTTCCGGTTGTCACCTATCGGCCGGTTCAAATTGTGTACGAGCCGCGACGCCGCCTTTTCCCCTGGCGTCCGTTCGCTAACTGGAGGGCTCGGAGAGCGGGCTACTGGCCCTTGGTGTCGTCCACACCGACCTGGTCCACAGCCTATTTTGCCACGTACGAGTACATTCCCGCCGCAACGACCTCAACGGTGTGCGCTCCGGTGGAAAGTGGCGTGGTAACGGCCGGAGGCTATGACGTGACGGCTGGCACCGGCTGTGCGAGTTGCGCTTCAAGCACCACGAGTAGTTGGTCGTCATCGCCAGCCACGACGGTCCCCACGCTTCCCCCGGCAAGTTCCAGCACGCAGCCCACTCCCACGTTCAAGCAAGAATCGGGTTCGGAGACCAGAATGAAACCCGCCGAGGAGGGACAGTCAGCACCGAGTGCGTCCGGCACGAGTTTACCACTGTCCCAGGACAAGCCCCTTGTCAGGCAGGCGCTCTATGAAAAACCCATTCCGCTCGTCGAAGACGACGCCAATCCACCCCTCGTGGAGGTGCACGGCTGGCGGCGTTCCCAGTAAAACCAGCGCTTGACGAGTGAGAAAAACTCAGCGGTACAAGACTTGCCTACGGTGCGCCGGTGTGCGATGCCGGGAATATTCGAATCGTGCGCCCTGTTCGAACGAAAGTGAGACCTCGGGGTTCCAGGATGGCTCGCCACAGTTCGTCAACCGTGGCGTTGGTGAC
>NZ_JACIYL010000842.1 GCF_014359955.1 Thermogutta sp.
GTTGGCTGTATAGGTTCCGAGCCCTCCGGAATACTTGTCTCCCCATTCGGTCTTCTGTCCCAATGTAAACCAGATGCCGCGGTAACCACTGTCTTTTTCGGAACCCAATATCGGCGCACCGCAACACAGGATAAAAATCAGAAATAGTGATAAGTCCATCCCGCCAGTATGGAAACAATAACGGGTTCTACTTTTCATCATCGAATCCTCCCGGGCAGCTTGCGCTTCGGAATGAACTCAAACACATGCACGATTAATTTTCTTCTTCCAGACCGGACGCGACAATATGCTCAATGCCGCGCTCATAATCTGGATAAAGAAAAGACATGTGATATCTGTCAATTAGCCGCCGGTTACTGATGATTCGCACCGCACTTCCTGATCCTGTCCTATGGGTCAGCGGCAACACGTCCCCCGATGGTGGACAGAAGCTGGGCGGTGGCAAGCCAAGGCACTGGCAAAGCTTCTCATAGAACTGCCTTCGTGTGACCGGGTGCCCGTCAACGACATTGACCACCTCGGGCGGCTCTGCCGCATCGGCTACGAGAATGACGGCGCGCGCAGCGTCATCCACAAAGATCAGATTGAGAAGCGCCTCTGGATCGGTGGGCAACGGTTGCTGTGCGCGAACAAAACGAAGAAGCGGTAATCGACCGGGACCGTAAATCCCGCCCATCCGCATGATGATCGCCTTGTTTTGCCACAACGGGGCAAGGAGGATATCCTCCGCCTCTGCCAGCGCCTGCGAGGCTTCCCGGAGCGGCCTTCTGGGAGTCGACTCGTCAATCACCTCGGATGAGGAATTCCCATACACTCCTGTGGAACTGACGAGAACAATTCGATCGGCACAATGGCCCCAACGATCAAGTACCGTTTTCAGACCGTCACGATAGAGGGCCAACCGTGAGACCTGACTGTGACCGCCCGGCCCAACACTATAGACCAGCGTGTCACAGTGAGGGATCTCGGCCAAAGTGGGCGGGTTCAAAACGTCGGCGATGATGGGTTTTAATCCTAGCTGGGCCAGCGTGCCCGCCTTTGCTGGGGTGCGTGTCACTCCATAGACCTCGTCCCCCTGCTGTTGCCACAGCCTGGCAACGCGCAGCCCTAAATAACCGGTTCCCACCACGATGCGTCGGGCCATTCGCGTGACTGTTCCCCCGCAATTCCGAACTACTCATTCTTCTTCGATGGACGCATCATCCAAAGGCGAGGGCGTCCAGAAGGGCGGGGCATCACCTCGTTGTAAAATGGCCAGGTACGAACTCAGAATAATCTGAGCGGCCAGTTTGTCCACACGTTTTTGCCTCTCCTTACGACTGAGATTCGCCGTCCGCAGCCAGGTTTCCGCCGTCTGGGTACTGAACCGCTCGTCCATGTAAACGACGGGTACGCGGGTCACTGACTCCAACCATTTTCCAAATTCTCGCACCTCCAGCGAGACCTCGCTTTCCGTACCGTCACAATGGACGGGCAAGCCGAGGACAAAGAGGACGATTTCCTCGTGTTGAACGAGTTTCTGAAAATAAGTCGCGTCCTGGCCTGGTCCCCGGCGCTGATAAACAGACCAGGGAGTGGCCAGCACCCGGCCCGGATCACTCAGGGCAATTCCAATCCGTGTCCTGCCGTAGTCCAGGCCGGCAATACGCCCCTTCTCGGGCAGCGGCCTTTTCTGCAGGCTTTCTTCTTCGCGTTGTTCTCCCGCCGACTCGTTATTCATAGTCTTTTTTACATTTTCGCTATTCAATATCCTGGAGCCCCCGGCCGCTTTTTCTGCACCCATAGATAGTAATCAAACAACTTCAACTTCGATGAGATCGGAAGCGTCGTGTAGGG
>NZ_JACIYL010000843.1 GCF_014359955.1 Thermogutta sp.
GGCCAGTTCGATCATATCCCAACTGATCGTCTCCAGCTCCGCCCGGCAATATCGGCGAAGGCGAGCGATAAGTTCCGGATCGTCGCGCACCTCATGCTGGAACCAGCCCAGGCTCGTATCGTTGTCGTGGGTTCCGGAGTACATCACGGTGTCCGGGGCTACGCGGTCGGGGAGAAATTGATCCACCTTTGAGGGACCAAATGCAAATTGAAGGACAGCCATGCCGGGAAATCCGAACATTTTCCGAAGGGCGATCACATCCGGGGTAATATAGCCAAGATCTTCGGCGACGATCGGGAGCGTCCGCTTGTTGGAAGCCGTTTCTCGCCATGGACCTTCCCAGGATTTGAGGAGGACTTCGAAGAAATGGGCACCCGGGCCGGGGACCCATTTTCCGTGTTCGGCCGTCGGATGTCCGGCCGGGACGGACCAGTAGGCCGCGAATCCTCTGAAGTGGTCGACTCTTGCCAGGTCAACACGTTCGAAAACAGAGTGAAACCTCTCAATCCACCAGCGATAGTCGTCCCGACAGAGAATATCCCAGCGATACACGGGGTTGCCCCATAACTGACCTGTCGCGTTGAAATAGTCGGGCGGGACGCCGGCGACCTCCACTGGGCGGTACTCGTCATCCAGGAAAAAGTATTGAGGATGCGCCCAAACATCGGCACTGTGGTAAGACACGTAGATGGGCACATCTCCAAAGATCTTCACGCCCTGGCTAGCCGCATACCGGTGCAGGGCATCCCACTGCCGGCAAAACAGAAACTGCACAAAACAGTGAAATCGGTAGGTTTTCCGGAGCGTCTCTGGTAGATCTTTTCCGAGAGGATCAAATTCTCCACTTCGCAGTATGTCCAGATGTATGCCGGTTGCTTTGAAGTTCCACTCCGGCCAGGGAACACCAGGATATAGCTCTGCTAATGACTGGAAAGCGGCGTAAACTTTCAGCCACCAGGCCTCCTCGGTACAAAACCGCAAGAAGTGTTCCCAGAGTGGGTGATTCCCGTCAGACCTGTCGAAGCCGCTCATCGAGAAGGCATGCTGGAGGAGCCTTCGTTTCGCATGCGAGACGGTTTGGTAATGCACGGGGCTATCGACGGCCGTGACAGGTATTTCGCCATCGTTCAAAGCGGATGGTGGAAGCAGCCCTTCTTCCACAAGGAGCTGGGGAGAGACAAGCAATTCGTTGCCGGCAAAAGCGGAGACAGAACTGTACGGTGAGCCGTAGCCGTCCACGGGGCCGAGGGGAAGAATCTGCCAGTAACGTTGACCCGCTTCTGCCAGCCAGTCGACAAACGCATACGCGCTGGGACCCAGATCACCAATGCCAAATTGGCTGGGCAGCGATGTCGGATGGAGGAGGATGCCGCTTTCCCTCATAGAGACCTTTACAGTCCGGTGTCAAAAAAGTCTTCCCACGCCCCAGTCCAGTCCGTTTTGAGCCGCGCACTCCGCGGAGATTTCCCAGACTACCGTCCCACCACCGGTGGTAAGGTCTGCCCGCGTTGAGCCACTCCCTATCGAGATGGGTTATCGAATCATACGCTCATTGTAAGGCAGCGAGCGAATTTCGACACCCTCAGAAAGCCGGCTTTTGGGAAAGATTTCGGTTATGCTCAGCCGGGAGTTTGCATGTTAGTCAGGCTGGAACAAACCAACGAGCGACTTCACGAGCTCCGACTGCACAGGTGTTGCCGTGCTGAGCACAAACGCTATAGTGGGTGGCAGTTTTGTTAAAACGAGAGTTCCACAGTAGGGAAAGGGCAATGCCTCTGAGGACAACTCTAACTAGTCAGCGGTGGGGCGTCCGATTATAATTATTAAAATGATCAA
>NZ_JACIYL010000844.1 GCF_014359955.1 Thermogutta sp.
CCCCGGGATGTTCTCCGGTAACCGATGAGCTGAAAAAAATCCTGTAAAAATCCAAGGCGTTCCTGAGGGAGCGCCTTGCTTCATTTTTCAGATTACAAACCTGTTACGGATACCGAACTTCTGACGCGGTATGAAGAAGAAGCAACGGCTGGTAAGCCCCCCACGAGTGCGAAGGGAGCAAGACGCGGCGAGCGAGGGGACCTCTCTCTTTTGGCACTGATAGAATTCACAGGATACGATGAGCGTAACTGACGAAAAAATTTTGGTGCTCGATTTTGGTTCTCAATACGCGCAGCTCATTGCGCGGCGGGTCCGCGAACAAAACGTGTATGCGGCCATAGTCCGACACGATATCCCAGCGGAGAGAGTCCAGGAAATCGCGCCCCGCGGTTTGATCTTTTCCGGGGGGCCAGCCAGCGTTCAATGGAGCGACAGTCCCCGCTGCGATCCCGACCTTTTTCAACTGAATTTGCCCATCTTGGGAATTTGTTACGGAATGCAACTCGTCTGTCAGAGTCTGGGGGGCAAAGTGGAAAGTCAACGGGGGCGAGAATACGGCCCGGCTGTGTGCCGCATCCACCAGCCCAATGAGCTGTTTGAAGGATTGCCCAACGAGTTTCAGGTGTGGATGAGTCACGGCGACCAGGTGACCGCCATTTCTGAAGAATTTACCGTCCTGGCCTCCACCGACAGTTGTCCCTTGGCGGCGGTCAAGCATCGCCGTCGGCCGATTTATGGACTCCAATTTCACCCGGAAGTGACGCACACCTCATACGGCTCGCAGATCCTGGCAAACTTTGTGAAACGTGTTTGCGGCTGTCAGGGGACATGGAAGCTTACAGATTTCGCAGAAGAAACGATTGCCGAAATCCGACAGCGTGTGGGGAGTGATCGCGTCATTTGTGGGTTGTCCGGAGGTGTCGATTCTTCGGTGACGGCGGCCCTCCTCTCCCGCGCTGTTGGCGACCAAACGGCGTGCATTCTCGTCGATAACGGCCTGATGCGGCGAGGAGAGATCGAATCCGTCATCGAGGAGTTCACCAAACACTTCAAGACGGATCTTCATGTTGTGCGGGCGGAAGAGCGGTTTCTGACAGCGCTGGCCGGAGTGACTGATCCTCAGGAAAAGCGAAAGATCATCGGACGGATATTCATCGATTGCTTTGCCGAGGAAGCAGCCAAGATTCCCCGGGCGCGGTTTCTTGCCCAGGGCACGCTCTATCCCGATGTGATCGAAAGCGGTGGCCTGCGTGACGGTCCAGCCGCCACGATTAAACTCCATCACAACGTGGGTGGTCTGCCGCAGGATCTGCAGTTTGAACTGATCGAGCCCCTCCGCAATCTTTTCAAAGACGAGGTTCGGCAGCTCGGTCTCCAATTAGGATTGCCCGAGGAAATCGTGTGGCGACATCCGTTCCCTGGTCCCGGTTTGGCCGTGCGATGCCTCGGTGCGGTCACCAAAGAGCGGCTGGAAATCCTCCGGCAGGCCGACGCCATCGTGGTGGAGGAGATCAAAAAGGCGGGATGGTACCGCAAAACGGCGCAGGCGTTCGCCGTCCTTCTGCCGGTGCAGACTGTGGGCGTCATGGGCGATGCCCGAACGTATGAAGAGGTCATCGCCGTTCGCGCGGTCGATACTGAGGACTTCATGACAGCCGACTGGTCACGTCTGCCCTACGACCTTCTGGGGCGGATTTCCACACGTATTATCAATGAGGTTTCCGGGATAAATCGCGTGGTGTACGATATAAGCTCGAAGCCTCCGGCGACGATCGAGTGGGAGTGATCTCAAAATGGCCCCTTTGACCGGTGATTCATCCAGCAACGAGGTCGAA
>NZ_JACIYL010000845.1 GCF_014359955.1 Thermogutta sp.
GAGCCAGACTCTTTTCCACGGCGGCCTCACACGCCTGGCGATTGGCCTCCATTCCGCGGAGCACTTTCTCCGTGAAGACCCTCAGACCTCGCGCAAGCAGGCGGATCGACTCCAGCACGGTCGCGCCCATCACCGGCATCATAATGTTGAGCTGAAACTGCCCGCCGGAAGCCCCCGCAAACGTGATCGTCGCGTCGTTTCCTATCACCCGGGCGGCCACCTGCATGAGGCTTTCGCACAGCACCGGATTCACCTTGCCTGGCATGATCGAGCTTCCCGGCTGAAGGTCCGGCAGAATCACCTCGTAGAAGCCGCATCGCGGTCCCGAGCCAAGCCAGCGGAGATTGTTGGCGACGTTGAAGACGCTGACGGCCACCGTCCGCAACAGGCCGTGACATTCCACCAAACCGTCACGCTGGGCGTTGGCCTCGAAATGATTGGCGGCTTCGCGGAAGGGAACCCCCAGTTCCTGGGCGAGGATTTCAGCGACACGTTTACCGAACTCGGGATGGGTATTGATCCCCGTCCCCACAGCCGTGCCACCGGCCGGCAACTCCATTACCGCCTGGAGAGCACGCTCGGCACGCTCGACACCCAGCTCCAGCATCCGCGCCAGCCCACTCATCTCCTGTCCAAGCGTCAATGGGGTGGCGTCCGCCAGATGGGTGCGCCCGATCTTGATGATGTCGGCCCAGGCCTTGGCTTTTTCCTGCAGCACTTCCACCGCTTCCCGCAGGGCGGGAATCAACTGGTCGCGAATCGCCAGCGCCACCGCCACGTGGATGGCCGTGGGAAACATGTCATTGGTGCTTTGGCCCATGTTCACGTGGTCGTTGGGATGGATCGGCTTTTCCGCCTGGAAGCGATCGCCGCCGGAAAGTTCAATCGCCCGGTTGGCAATCACTTCATTCGCGTTCATGTTGCTGGATGTGCCGGAGCCGGTCTGGTACACATCGACGGGAAACTGGTCATCAAACTTCCCTTCCGCGACTTCCCGACAGGCCTGGAGAAGGGCCTCCACCTGGGAGGGCGTCAGTGCTCGGGGGCCGGTGGTCAGACGTCCCAGCTCTGCGTTGGCCCTGGCCGCCGCCCATTTCACCCAGCCCAGGGCGTGAATGAGCTCAACGGGCAGAGTCTGGCCGGAGATCGGGAAATTCTCCACCGCCCGCTGCGTCTGCGCCCCGTAGTACGCCATCCGGGGCAGCCGCACTTCTCCCATCGAGTCCACTTCCACGCGATAAGCATCACTCATGACCGCGTCCTCTCGAGTTGAAGGCTCACAGAAAGCTCTTTTCAGAAATCGCCCGTGCGATGAGTGAACGTTCGCCTGTTCTCCAGGCCGAGATCCGCTTGCCGCCCCCTGTCACCCCTCGTCGGGAAGGCACTCGCGGACCCGTCCGGCACGCCGCACAAGCCAACCCTGATCGCAAGGAAAGCCGTTCGCCCCACCGGCCAACCACCGCACAACAGGCGTTGAGAAATTTATCATAGCAGGAAGTCAAAATTCCCGCATGGCCCACGGGGCACCCGCCCGGGACTGGCCCCCGATCACCAAACCCGGCGACACGAAAGCCGGGCGAGCGAGTACGGGCGAAAGATTCTTTGGGCCTACAACGTCGGAGGGGCACGCTTGTCGTGCCCGGGCAAAGGGCCTGCGCGTGAAAACATCGGCAAAACTCTGGAGAAAACACGATGAACGGCGAAGCAACCAGAAACGGGCGTGACAAATCCGCTCACCCGCGCGAATTCTTGGATTCGCAGCCAAATGAGAGAACCTTGCTTTCCACGCCGGGGTAAATCTCGTCGATCTGCTGTTGGATGTCCATGGTTCGG
>NZ_JACIYL010000846.1 GCF_014359955.1 Thermogutta sp.
CGTCGGCGTGGGAAGAAGAATCCGCAGATCGGGTCGTTTCTTGCGCCGCCTCAGGTTTGGCCTTCTGTGCGGTGCACCCTGCCAGAAGTACCACGCCGAGAATCAAGAAAAGGAGCCCATATCCTGCCATCTGTCGCCGATGCAGGCATTTCGCTTCTGCCCCACCCGTTGCCCCCAACGGTGTGAATTGGGACGTCACCAAAACGGACGTCTGGCGCGCTCCATTGGTGAGGGCATCCCGCAAACGACACTGAGAGAACTTGGCTGGTTTGAGCATCACACCATCCTCGGTTTTCGTGATGACCTTCCTTACACCGACTCACTTCCCCCCGCCGCGCGAGGCCGCTGCGGTCAACTCCTCCGAGAGGCTCGCAAGCAGCGATGATCCGGCTGGGTTTTGTCGCCAGGAAACCGGCGCAACCGAGCCGACCACCCGGCCTTCGGAACAATGCTCCCCCCCGCGATGACGTAGCCCTATGCCGGCACGGCGGGCCGGTGAACCGTAACCAGAGGCCAGGAAAACTCTCTCATCTTAGCACATCCCGGGAAGTTGCGGCACGGGATTGCGCGAGGACTAGAGAGAAGTGAAAATAGATAAACAAGTTCCCGTTGGACGACAGGAGGAATTCATGGCCTATCGGGTGCATTTCGGTGCGGAGCGATACGTCGAACTTCCGGCACTGCCCAGTGTATGGCAGGCAGAGCCCCCGGGCGCAACCGCCCAGCAGGTGTCCGACCTGGAGGCGGCCATCCGGAAGGCATTAGAAGGTCCCCTGGGCCTCCCTGCGCTTTCAGAATGCCTTACAGGGGACGACACGGTCGTGCTCGCCATTCGGCGGGGTACTCCCTGCAGTGATCAGATTATCAGCACGGTGGTCCAGGTGGTTCTCGATCGTCTGACCCCATCCCAGCCGGTCACCATTCTGCGAACGGAGGCCGACGCGGCAGCAGAGCGGGCTGACCCACGACGTTTGCTCCGTCCTGAACATGCCCGCCGCGTGATCATCAAAACGCACCAGGCCCGCAATTCGGAAGATCTGGCCTATCTGGCCCGGTTCGAGGATGGGCGAGTGCTCCGACTCAATCGTTCGCTCGTGGAAGCCGACGTCGTCATACCGATCGGCTGGACACAGTCTCGCGGTACATGGAATCGCTACAGCGCATTCGGAGCGATTTTCCCCGCCTTTGCCGACCATACCGCCCAACAACGACACTGGCGGGAAGTGGTGGAGCGAGTCCGGTACCGAAAGCTGAAACGGGCGGGAAAGGTTCGCAACTCCCCTTTCCGAGCGGCAAGCAGCCTCAGTCGCGAAGCCGACTGGTTGCTGGGGACACTCTTCGCCCTGGAAGCCGTCCCGGGACCACTCGGCAGAGTGCTGCGAGTTATGGCGGGGGATGTCCACCGTGTGGCCAAAGAATCGCGGGAAGAGTTCCTCCGACAGTGGGGGCTTCCTGTAGAACGCCGAAGCGATGTCGTCATCGCGGGCGTGGACCACAACCCCGCTCACTCCGCCTGGGAAAACCTGGCGCAGGCAGCCTGGGCGGCGGCGCGCCTGGTCAACCCACGCGGTCAAATCATTCTCCTGGCGGATTGGGAGACACCGGGGAAAAGCTCACCGGGAGTGGGCCTGTCCCCAAGCGAGGTGGCCGCCCGAGGTAGTTGGACCGACGTTCTGCAGGAACTGGGCGACGCTGTTGTTCCGTACTGGCTGCTGTCGCGAGTCCGTCGGCGTGCCAGCCTGTGTGTCTGGTCGCCGCAACCGGTTTCTCAATCGCTCTGGCGAGAGTGGATCGACTGGCTGGGCATCGAAACATCCAGCCGACCGGCCGT
>NZ_JACIYL010000847.1 GCF_014359955.1 Thermogutta sp.
CCCGCGACGTTGTCAGACGCCCCGGCCCAGCGCCTCCTGTAAACTGATCCGCGAAGAAGCACAAGCGAGCCGCACCGAGTCGTCTGGGAAGCCGTCTGTTTTTCCGAGCGTTTGCCCAGCCGGTGCTGGGGCACCTCACGGAACCGGGAACAAAAAGAGTTATTTAACCCGAAAGAGCCAGGACAAAAAAGGACCCAAGCGCCGCGGTTTACCGGGGGGCGCTGGAGTGCCGCTCACTGATGGCAGGGCCGAAAACCGCCGGCGTGCCTCGCCGGTGAATTGTCCAATGGCCTGGCATGTGTCGGCGAGACGGGCATTTACCGGCGGTCAGTTCTGCCAGACACAAATGCATATGATCCGCCCGGGTTAATTTTGTCGCCCTGTGCGCGTTATTCCACCGGCGCAATAAAGTTGACGAAGGCTCCTCATCCGGCCGAGGCCGGATCGTTCGGCGTACGAAGTCGGCTGTTCGCTGACAGGTTTCGCAAGTGGTAGGCGGTAGGTTCTCAACGATTCGGGAGGTGACGCTATGAAGCGGTTTGTTCGGCCTTTGGTACTCCTGGCCCTGGCCTCCATACTGTTAGGGGGCCGTCCGATTTTTGCGGAAGAGCCCGCCAAGGTGGCAAAACCGCGGAACATCATCCTCATCGGATGGGATGGTGCTCAGCGGGCACACGTCATGGAGTGTTTGCAGCGCGGGGAACTCCCCAATCTCCAGAAGCTCGCCAAAGAGGGGGCCTTTGTCAACATCGACGTCGTCACGGGCGCGACCGACACCAAGGCCGGGTGGACGCAGATTCTCACCGGCTACAATCCTGAAGTCACCGGGGTGTACAGCAATGGACGATATCGGGACGTTCCCAAGGGCCTGAGCGTTTTTGAACGTCTCAAAGAGCATTTCGGCCCCGATTTCGTGTGTGTCGCCGTGATCGGAAAGCGGGAGCACTGCGGAGAAATCCGGGAACCGTTCAAGCGGCAGCTCACGGACGAGGAAGCGGCCAAGATACAGAGCCAGCGTCAGGGACAAGCGAAGCAGCAGGCGCAGGCCCGGCAACAAGCCCGGCAAAAACAGCAGGCTCAGGGTAATCGGGCGGCCCAGAAGCAAGCTGAGCAGAAACCTGCGCAACCAGCCCAGCCTGGCGCCAGCCGGCAGGTTATCGGTCGAATTGTTGAAGAAAATGGTGTCAAGTATCTCGTCTTTGAAGGCTCGCCATATTACACCATGCACAAGTCCTGCGATGTTTGGGAATATGGATTGATGGAGGACAAGAAAGTAGGTTCGCGGGCCATTGAGCTCTTGGAAAAATACCGCGACAGACCATTCTTCTTCTTTGTGCATTTTGCCTCCGTCGATCATCAGGGGCATCGCTTCGGAGAAAACTCCAAGGAGTACAACGATGCCCTCATTTCCAACGACGCGTGGCTGGGCAAGATCGTGGAAAAGCTGAAAGAGCTCGGGCTGTACGATAAGACCCTCATTTACGTGACGGCAGACCACGGCTTCGATGAAGGTGCTAAAACCCACCGTTATGCTCCCTATATCTTCCTCGCGACCAATGATCCCCTGGTGAAGCGGGATGGCATGCGGCAGGACATCGCTCCCACCATCCTGGCCCGGTTTGGGGTGGACCTGAGTAAACTTCAGCCGCCGCTCGACGGCGAGCCGTTAACCCAGCCTGCCACCAAGCCGGTCCTCAAGGCTCCGGAAACTCCACCGGCCAAACCTCAGGCAGCGCGTGCTCAAGGGCGAGCAGGTCAGCGGACTGCGCGGCAGGGTCAGGCAGCACCGGCCACCCAGGCGCCATGACCTCTGCCAGCCGTTTGTCT
>NZ_JACIYL010000848.1 GCF_014359955.1 Thermogutta sp.
CACAGATTGCCGTGGTTTTACACCAGCAGATGCGACGTGGAACGCTTCAACACCAAGCCGGAAACTGTTGATTCCTGCGTGTCTACCGCACCGAAGGGCCAGCTTCAATAAGGCAGCGAAATGATTCGGTAGGGGACACCGCTGTTCGTTGGCGTGACCCCCTCCACCAGGACCGTGGCATCATGCGGAAGCTTATCCCGTTGGGAACCCAGGAGTGCGTCCGAAATCTTTTCCGCCAGAATGTGGACGAGGGAGGAGCTTGGCCACAATACATTCGTCTGAACCCATCGGAGGTGCGGCCATTTTTGACGTGACTGCTCGAGCAGGTCACGCAGATAATTCGTCAAATAGCCTTCACACAACAGATAAGGCTGGACCAAAACACCGCGGATCCCGTCGAGCTGCGCGACTTCCTCCAGCACGTCTTCTACCCGCGGCTCAGCCGCCGCAAAATAACATAGCTTCCTGTGGGCATAAGCAGTCATCCCAATCAACTTATAGACTGTTTCAACTTGACGAAGAGCCGCCTCGTCGCTTGTGCCCCGGGCAACCATCACGTAGGCGGTCTCCTCGGGCGTCAACTTGCCATCGGTCAGCACCTCCTTTTGCCTTTCCATGGCCAGCCCGAGAAGTCTCCATCGCATTCCGTACGCTGAGGTGATGTAAATAGTGACTGGCTTCTTGGCGCAGGACTCTATCACTCGTTGTGCAAGAGCCGGAATGTCTTTCTTGATGTGCCCCGCGTCAAACAGCATAATGGGAACGACGATGACGTTTTGGAAGCCACTTCGCACAATGAGCCTTAGCATCTCTTCCAGGCCCGGGCTTGCAATCTCCAGGAACCCAACGTAAAACGGCGGCAGGTTTTGGAACTCTCTGTCCAGGTGCTGAAAAACCTCTACACAGAGTTCAAGACTCTGGTTAACGCCAGTCTGCTCCCGGGTCCCGTGGGGAACCAAGATGACAGCCGTCGAGGGGAAGGTCTTGTCGTACATTGTGGGCAAAGTCCTCACGACCAAAAAAACCAGGGCCGGGCATCCATCGTATTCCCACACCAACGGAGACCAGCGTGACAGGCGGGAGTTTGTCGGCACGCCGGGCACGGCCTTGGGACGGTTGATTCACACCAGCGTTTGCGCGTCACTGCGAGCCGGCGTAAACCTCAACACTGATTCACAATCCCAGGCCTCGAAGTTATTCTATACCGACACCGCAGTGCAGATTCCCGGGAATGCGTTAGAACGGGAAGGTGTCGTCGAGGGGAGATTGAGAAAGTTCCACGAGAAACGCCGCGAGACGCTCTACCAGGACTTCCATGACCCGGCGTCCCTTCTCGGCGGTCGCTTCGTGGGGGTACCCGGCACCGGCATTGGTGGTCAGAAGATGCCACGGCCGAGTGATGCTCACCCAACCGCGGTTGACCGCTTCAAAACGGCAAGGGCGGGGCCGACCCTCATCCGCAGCGAGCTTTCCGTCCTCTCGCCGCAGAACCAACTCCGGCCAGTAGGCGAGAGCGAGTGATGTTTCCATTTCGCCAGCATGGTCATCGGGATGTTGGAAGATTTGGTGGTACACGTCCCGAAACACGGTGTACCAGTTGCACAGGAAGAGGTGCGCAGGGGTCTTTCCGTACATTTCACGGAGGAACGGCTTGAGATCATTCCCCCCGTGGCTGTTGAGCAGGACAATCTTGAGGATACCCTGCGCAACCAGCGATGCCACGAGGTCTTCCAGCACGCGAAAAATCGTCGTCGGATTGAGGTTGAGTGCGAACGGGAAACCACGCTGGTTGGTCTGGGTGCCCTCAATGGGACTGGTCAGACTCAC
>NZ_JACIYL010000849.1 GCF_014359955.1 Thermogutta sp.
CGGCGCACAATATCCGTGTGGACCTCGGCGTCTCCTTTCTTCTGGGGGGCCTGTTCAACTATCTGGGATGGATCCTGTATTCGATGGGTATCGGTAGTTTTGGCAGCTTTGGCGGGTTCCGCCGGATTTCCCTGAACGGTGGGCTGATCCGTCCCGCCTAGCGCGAGCCACGTGGCGGTCCCCAGACCAGCAAAAACGAGAAGCCCGATTCCGATAACTCTCACGGAGTAGTAGGACATGTCATCTCCCCCGCGGTACAAACTATGAAGACTTCCGGGGTGCTGTCAAATTAGGTGTACTGGTGTCATTACATATTCTAGTCAAACAGGATAGTATGAGCAAAAAAGCATGTTTGCGTCGGACGAGAAGAGCAACTAGGCAGGGCGCCGGCGTCAGGCGTATCGTTTCAGGATCCAGTCCATCAGTCGCGGGGCCAGCCTGCTCAAAAGAACCATGCCCTTTCCCCATGTGTGGGGGATAATCTCCGCCTTGCCTTTTTTGATGGCCCGCACCATGCATCGCGCAACGTATTCAGGGGACACGGGTGCCGGTTCCGGCCAGGCCGGTTCTTTGCCCTTTTCGAGGGGGCCGTCAAAAAGTTCCGTGCGTGTTCGGCCCGGGCTAACTATAAGCACATCGATCCCATGTCGGGTTAACTCAGCGCGGATTGATTCGCTGAAGCCGTGGAGCGCAAACTTACTAGCACAGTAGTAGGCCCTCCAGGGGATGCCTCGGTGCCCAAGGATCGAGCTCACGTTCACGATGATGGGACGCCGCCCCTTTTTGAGAAGCGGTAGGGCAAAATAGGTGATTTCAACCGGCGCGAAGAAATTGAGCTCCATAACCTGCCGGAGGATTTCGGGAGGTGTATCCTCGAAACGGCCGAGGGCACCCGTGCCGGCATTATTGACCAGTAAATCAATAGCCTCGAGCTTCCCGGCCGCAAAGTTCACCGCCTCTTGGCGAGCGACGGGATCAGACAGGTCACAGGCGAAGGGAAAGATTTCAGCACCGAAAGAGCGTCCTTTTTCCGCGAGTTCGGCAAGCCGGTCCGCCCGTCGGGCAACCGCCACAATTCTCGGTTGATACGGTAAGAGGGCCTCCACCAGCGCCCGGCCAATGCCACTCGACGTCCCCGTAATGAAAGCCCGCACGTTATGGAGATCGCGTCTGGCCATCGTTCCCGGTTTCCTGAAGGGGTCACGTGTCTCGGTTGCAATGCCAGGGTAGTGGATAGCGGCGTACGAGACAAGGTCTGCTTTAATCGGGAGACAGGTGGGCCGGTTTATTCGTGATCGTCCCCCGGAAAGGCGCCCGTCGGCTCAGGTTCAATGCTCGACGGCCGCAATTCGGAAGCTAGATTTTCCTCCTGGCCCGAGCCGTTAGACCGCGTCCGGTGCACCGACGCGCCGAGCCGCTCAATTCGGGAGAGATACTCCTCCGGCAGACGGCAGCGGATAGTGAGACGATTCTCATGGTGATACCGCTGCGAAAACACTTCCCCATGGGTTTTCACGAAAACCGCTACCCGGGCGTTGTCCACGGTCGTTTCCACATCGACTTCGATGAACTTGCGGGCCAGAAGCTCAGACACCATTTGTGTTAGTTGCGCGAGACCTTCGCCCGTTTGAGCGCTGATGGGAAGGGCCTGCGGGTAACGGTCGAGTAGCGTGTCCACACGACGGCGATCCGCAATCCGGTCGATCTTGTTGATGACCAGGATGGTGTCTTTGCCTTCGATCCCGATTTCTTCGAGCACGCGATAGGCAGAGCTGATTTGCTGGAGAACAGCGGGATTACTTCCATCGGCGACGTGGAGCAGCAG
>NZ_JACIYL010000085.1 GCF_014359955.1 Thermogutta sp.
GTCTCCATGCTCACGGCGGCGAGCAGCGGCCTTGGCCACGGCCAGAGAGACGCCGAGGATGGCGTTGGCACCTAGTTGACTCTTGTTCTCAGTGCCGTCCAGTTCGATCATCAGTTTGTCGATGGCCGTCTGGTCCAGGGCGTCCATGCCGCAGATTTCGTCGGCCAATTTCTCATTGATGTTCCGAACCGCCTGGGTCACCCCCTTGCCGAGGTATTTGCTGCTGTCGCCATCGCGGAGTTCCAGGGCCTCCCGGGTTCCCGTGCTCGCTCCGCTGGGGACCGCCGCCCGACCGAACGAGCCGTCCTCGAGGAGCACGTCCACCTCGACCGTCGGGTTTCCGCGACTATCCAAAATCTGCCGACCAACAATGTCAATAATCGTGGAGCTCATCGTTCCATCCTTTCTTGCGACTCAGGACACGGGCTCAAAAGCTTTTCCTGGGACCTCCCGGTAGCTTTTTTCACTTGACAACACGCCCTTCCAGCAATCGTGGGACCTTCCGATACACACCGATCGAACAGAATGCCCCGGCACGACTGCTGCGCTCACCTCCCGCACCCCGGAGTAAAACACTTATTGTGATGCAAAACGGCTGGGACGACCAGACAGGGCGTTCCATTCGGCAAAGGGATCGGGCAAATTCCCAAGAAGGTCGAACCTGACTTCGGAGACCATTCTGCCAGATCGAATTGACAAATAGATGAGCAAGATGCTTTCAATTGCGCCCGGAAATGCCGGACACGCCGCAAAAGTCGTTAGTAGCGTGGAGAAGTTTTTTCTGCCAAAGCAGGCTGGCCGTCGTCGGCTGGAGAGTTGCCGTAAACGTAGGCTTCCCATTGTTTGAGGTCCATACCGAAGTCCTTGCCGGTGGTCTGTTTGAGAGATTGCACCGCAAGGTACTGGATGGCGGGGTCGCGGTTGCGAAGCAGTTTGGCCAAAACCTCGCTCGCATGAGGGTCCCTCAGTCGGCCGAGGGCCTTGATAGCCGCCTGGCGAACGTCCTGATCCATGTCGTTCAGGGCCAGTTCAGCGAGCACCTGTGTGGCGGAACCAGGCGGACTTTTGGCGAGCAAATGGCACAATTGGATCCGTACGCTTGGCTCGTCGTCGCTCTTGGCACGTTCCACAAGTGTCTCGCTCGGTGGCACGTTCAACTGTCCCATAAGACGGAGAAGCTCCGCCCTCAATTGCGGGTCATCCTCCGCAAAGAAGGCTTCCTCCAGTTGTCGGGCGGCATTGGTTTTAGCGCTGGGACTTGTTGCGCTTTTGACCAGTTTTTGCCAGTTTTGGAGCTTATCTCGGGGGGCGACGACTCCCGGAGGCAGCGGAACATCCTGCGATGTCTTCTTCTTTCGCAAAAAACTGTCCGAACTGCTACACCCCGCTGCGACCACAAGGAGGATGCAGATTCCACCGAGCACACGGGACCTTGGCCCTCCTGGCGGCGCCGGCCGCCGTGGTCTGTCAAATCTCGTTAGATGCATTTCTGATGTGGATGGCACGATCGACATGCACGTTTCCGCCAAAGCGTGAGGTCAGGCGTCCCGCCGGTGCCTGAAAACACCAGGGAGAATCGTCGGGAACGCGGGTTGCCAGCGGCACCACCGTTCCTCCAGGCACTTTCTCGCCTGGCTTGCGGAGGCTTTCTTTATCAGCACTCGCGAAAGCCGTGGATCGTCGCTCCAAAAACGCCTCTCGGTCGAAACGGCCCCGCAAATGACTGTCGGGGAAACTTACTCAATTCTGTTCAGTTTGCCAAGATTCATTTTGCTTGCTTTTTGAAGGGAGCAGCGACATCGCGGCAATGGGGGCGGTGCTACCCTGAACCGCTTCACTGCCCGCTGGTCTTTCCACAATCGGCCCGAGCAGAGTTGGACTCCTGCTTCTGAACAGACCAGGATTCACAAGACCGTTGCGAAATCGGCGGCAACTATTCGCCCTCGGTAAGGGGATGTGATATGATAACAGGTGGTGGCCACCCCCTGCGCATGTTCCATGAGGCGGTCTCGACCTGCGGGTGTTTGTCGCGGGGTGGTTTGCGGTCCATTGGGTGCAAAGGGAAGGAGCGAGTGTCATGATTGAACCGGCCGACCATACGAAAAAACGCAATTGGGTCGAGACCATCCTCAGATATGTGCCTGGCTTCCGGGGTTATTTGGAAAAGGAGTACCGTCGAGAAAGTGACAACCTCCAGCGCGAGTGGCTGGCCAGTCGCCTCGAGCGGGCAAAGCGGGCCATCGACAACCTGATGGGATTGCTGGCCGAAGGCGGCCACGTGGACCAGCTCGCCAAGCTGGATCAGGTGCGTAGCCGGATCGATCACCTCATCGCGCGGGTGCGAGGGGCCATGGAAGGCTATAGCGGCTTCTTCGACCTTGTCAAAATTGACGAAGCGGTGCTCGATCGAGTCTACGAATATGATGTATCTCTCGCGGAGAAGGTGGAGGAGCTCGCCACGGCGATCGAGCGCTTGCCCAAGTGCCCTTCCGACCTGTCCTGCGCGATCGACGAGGTGGTCGCTTCGCTCGAAGAGTTTCATCGCTTGTGGGACGCGCGGGAAGAGATTCTCGCTGGTCTGCGATGAGTCGTGCCCCCTGGCTCTTACGCGCTCCAAAAGGAACGGACGCGCGGTAGTTGATCGCGTATGTGGATAATCGAGTGACCGGGGCGAGTGTATGATCTCGACAGAATCGGCAGAGGAGACTGTTCCATGGGCGTGCGCCTGGAAGTGATCCAATTCTTCGATGAGACAAACCGCTCGCTGATTCAGCGCATTCCGCCGGAAGGATCAGCGGATATCAAACTGGGTGCGCAGCTCATTGTTTATGAAAACCAGGAGGCCGTCTTTTTTCGCGACGGCAAAGCCCTCGACCGGTTTGGGCCCGGACGCTACACACTGACAACGGCCAACGTGCCCCTGATCACGCGACTGCTGACAATTCCATGGGAGAAATCCCCTTTTCAATGTTCCGTCTATTTCGTGGGCAAGCAGACGTTTCTGGATCAGAAATGGGGAACCCGCCAACCCATTGTCTATCGCGACCCGCAGCTTGGGATGGTCCGTCTGCGGAGTTTCGGCAAGTTTTCATTCCGGGTGAGGGACTCAGTCGTTCTCATCAACACGCTCGTGGGGACGCAAGGCAAGTTTACGACCGAGGAGGCTACCAATTTCCTGAAGGACCTCATTGTCGCTCGTCTCACCGATTTTCTGGGCAGCCTCAATATCAGCCTCCTTGATCTTCCTTCCCGCTATGACGAACTGGCGGCCGGGGCAAGGGCCAAAGTGGCAGAAGATTTCGCCAAATACGGACTGGAGATTGTGGACTTTTTTATCAACGCCATAACTCCGCCCGAAGAAGTGCAGCGCATGATCGACGCACGCAGTGGCATGGGGGCCATTGGGAATCTGGACGCCTATTTAAAGTTTCAAATTGCCCAGAGTTTGGGAAAGCTGGCCGAGGGACATGGCGAGGGCAGCGGCGCCATGGGAATGGGCTATGGCGCTGGATTCGGCATGATGTTACCGGCCATGATTCGCGAAGCGATGCGGGACAGTACCATTCCGCCGGCGCCGGGTGCCACGCCTGGGGCGCCAACCGTTGCAACACCGCCAGGTTCTTCCCCGGCTCCCGGTCCTATGGGTGCTCCGGTGATGGCGGGAGGTGCACAGACGGTTCAGCAACCAGAAAAAGGTGCGGCTGAAGCCACCAGCGATCCCGTTGCGTTGGTCCGGGAATTTGCGTCTCGGTCCGGCTATCAGGTGGAAGAGACGGCGGGCAAGCTGAAGGTGCTTGTCCCCGTGGGAAATCTCCGCAAGCAAATTGTCTGGTGTGGTGTTTATCAGCCACGGTCCGCCGGTGAGCGGGTGGTACGTTTCTGGTCGGTGTGTGGTCCGGCTACCGAAAAAAACGCCGCGACTCTTTTGCGATTCAATGCCCGATTGGCCATCGGAGCTTTTGCGTACGACAAGCTGGATGGTCAGGAAGTCATCATTCTCCAGACCACCGTTCCGGCCTCGACGATGACCATTTTCGACGTCGCCCGAATACTCCCGGCCCTCGCATGGCAGGCTGATCGGGTGGAGGAACAATTGAGTGGAGAAGACGTTTACTGAGGCACCTCCCATTTTTCAGATATGTGCTGACGGGATGAGTGGAGTAACACGTGTCTCTCAACCAGCCGTCTTTTCGAGAGTTGCCGTCTGCTGGCTCACAGCCGTTTTGTTGCTGTTACTGGGGAGCTTTGCTGCTGTCGGCTATTCGCTGGACGTCGTGCAAGTCAAAGAGGGCGAGAGCGTCCTCACACACCGTGGCCGAATTCTTGTGCAGGCCGTGGACGGTGGGGTCCTCCTGCTAACGCCAGAAGGGCGTTTGCTCCCGCTTGCGCCGGCCGAAATCGTATCTGTATCCCACGATTCCGCACAGTTCGCACCGGCAACTCCGGAGGATGTCGCTCGGTGGTGGCTGACGCAACTGCCCTCGGGTTTTGAAATCTATCAAACGGCCCACTATGTGGTTTTACACAATACCTCTCGCGATTATGCACGCTGGTGTGGGAGTCTTTTGGAAAGACTTTATGCCGGGTTTACCGCGTATTTTTCCAACAAAGGGGTCACCATTGAGAAACCGGAGTTTCCCCTTGTTGTGATCATTTTCTCAACTCGTGAGCAGTATGTGGCGCATTGCCGGGCTGAAGTGGGCGATGGTATTGAGAAAATTCAGGGGCACTACAACCTGGTGACGAACGTCGTCACGATGTATGACCTGACCGGGAGCGGCGGGACTGCGACGGCCGTGCAGATCGCCCGATTTGTGCAAAGCCCGAACGTGCGGCAAAGCATTGCCACGGTTGTGCATGAGGCGACTCACCAATTGGCCAACAACTGCGGGATCACCTGCCGCTGGACCGATACGCCTCAGTGGGTGGCCGAGGGGCTGGCCATGTTCTTTGAGACACCTGACTTGAGAAGTGCGCGCGGCTGGGCCACAGTGGGGGTGGTCAATCAATCCCGGCTGGACCGTTTTCGCACTTATCTTGCCAGAAGACCAGATGATTCGCTGATAACGCTCATTCGCGACAATGCACGCTTCCAGAGCACGGAAACCGCCTTGGACGCCTACGCCGAAGCCTGGGCATTGACGTATTTCCTGCTCCAGCAGAAACGAAGCGCTTTTTTGGAATACCTCAAGCGGCTGCGAGAAAAGCCGCCCCTGGTTTATGACTCCCCAGAAGAAAGAATCCGCCAGTTCACGGAAATCTTCGGAAATGTTGAGGCCCTCGACGCGCAGCTTGTCCGTTTCGTTTCGCGTCTGCGTTGACTCCTCTCGCCGAGCTAAGCCAATAACGGCCGGACGCTTGTTCCTTGAGGGGGTTCGAAATAAGATAAGGGGCGAATTCGGGTTGCACAATTCTCGCCAGAGTGTTCCACACATCCGTTGTAGCGTTGCATCGTGCCCCCCTGCAAACGCAGAAGCGTCAGGTCCGGTTTTGAAGGAAGGAGTTCGTCATGACACGTTCACAGCAAGCATCTCGCGGAACAACGAAGCCGTCTGCTCCCACTCGAAGAGATTTCCTCAAGACAACCGGGTTGGTGACAGGCGCCGCGCTGACCGGTGTCTCGATCGCTCGAATGGCTCATGCTGCTGGAGAAGAGCCGATTTTGAAAATTGCCCTCATTGGATGCGGCGGACGGGGAACCGGCGCCGCAGCCAATGCCCTGGAGGCGGATCCAAGAACTGTCCTTGTCGCCATGGCTGATGTGTTCGAAGACCGTTTGAAGAGCAGCCTCGCGGCCTTGAAAAAGCAGTTTCCTGATCGCGTCAAGGTAACTCCCGAAACCTCCTTCGTCGGCTTCGAGGCGTACAAGAGTGCCATTGCAGCGGGCGTGGACGTGGTACTTCTGTGCGAGCCGCCGCATTTCCGCCCCATTCATCTCAAGGCGGCGGTAGAAGCCGGAAAGCACGTCTTCGCGGAAAAACCGGTGGCAGTGGATGCCGCCGGTTATCGTTCCGTCCTTGAAAGCACAGAACTGGCACGTCAGAAAGGGCTCTGCCTGGTGTCAGGCCTCTGCTGGCGATACCACCGGGCGACTGTCGAAACCGTCAAACGGATCCAGGACGGAGCGGTGGGCGACATCATCGCGATTCAGGAAACTTACAATACAGGTCATATCGGTGGACGCGATCGCGATCCAAAATTGACCGAAATGCAGTTTCAGTTGCGGAACTGGTATTGCTTCACCTGGCTCTCCGGGGACCACAATGTGGAACAGCACATCCACAGTTTGGATAAAGCCCTCTGGGTGATGCACGATGAGCCGCCGGCCGTTGCTTGGGGGTTGGGTGGACGCCAGGTGAGAACGGAAATGCCCCGCTATGGCAATATCTACGATCACCATGCCGTTTGCTATGAGTATCCGAATGGTGTTCGCGTCTACTCCTATTGCCGTCAGCATGCTAATTGCTGGAACGACACAACGGATCATGTCTTCGGCACAAAAGGCCGGGCAATCATTCTCAATCAATGGCGAATCGAGGGAGAACAGTCCTGGAAATATCAGGGCGAAAGTCCGAATATGTATGTCGAAGAACACCGCGCACTCTTTTCAGCGATCCGCAAGGGTGAACCGATCAATAACGGCGTGTACATGGCCCGCAGCACGATGATGGCCATTATGGGGCGGATGGCCACGTACACAGGGCAGAGAATCACCTGGGAAGAGGCGATCAACTCCAAGGAGGTGCTCGCCCCGTCGGCATACACGTGGGACGCGACACCGCCCATCGTCCCGGACGAAAACGGTCGTTATCCCGTGGCGATTCCGGGCATCACCAAATTTATTTGATTGTATTGACCACCGTTTCTGTAACGGCTGAATATTGACCGGCAGCCGGGGTTGGGGACCCGGAACCTCGCCCCGGCTGCGACTCTGTCGTTTGAACCTGACCCGTCCGTACGCATTACCGCGGGCGAAACACGCTCGATGCAAATAAATAACGACATCGAGTTTGGGGGAGGCATTCTGTGCGACGTCGCGAATTTTGCCAGCAAATAGGAAGCGCCATTGGGCTTTATGCCTTTTCCAGACGCGGTTACGCGCTTCCAATCACAGGACAGGATCCCGCTCTTCCCAGAAAAGCCCATGAGGCTCTTGTGCGGGCCGTGCGATTCTTTGACGAGCAAGTTTCTGTCGAAGGGGGTTACGTATGGGCGTATTCCGAGGATTTGCGCTTTCGCGAAGGTGAGGGGCCGGCGTCACCGTCAACGGCCTGGGTGCAACCACCGGGCAGTCCGAGTGTCGGAATGGCGCTGCTCAACGCGTTTCGCCTGACGAAGGAGCCCGTTTGTCTTCAAGCGGCTACCCGCACAGCTCATGCACTTGTGAAAGGCCAACTCGTTTCGGGGGGCTGGGATTACCGAATCGAATTTTCGCCGGACCTGCGGAGGAACTACCGTTACCGTCAGCCGCCAAGTGGTGGTGAGAAAGCACGAAACTTGTCAACGCTCGACGACAATACGACACAGTCGGCGCTGCAGTTCCTGATCGAGTTCGATCGCACAACAGGAATGGCCGACAAAGAGGTCCATGAAGCGGTTCTTTACGGGCTGAATTCTCTTTTGGCGGTGCAACGTCCTAACGGAGGCTGGCCCCAGCGATTCAGCGAACCACCTCGCCCCGAGAGTTATCCGGACGTGCCGGCCTCTTATCCAGTGGACGGGCCGCGCCAGTGGCCGGGCAGGCCTTACTACGATTGTTACACTCTCAACGACAACGCACATAACGATGCCCTTAAAACAGTGCTTCTGGCCTGGCGGGTGTACGGAGACGAACGATATCGTGTGGCAGCCCAACGAGCCGCAGAGTTCCTATTAAAAGCCCAGATGCCGGATCCACAGCCCGCCTGGGCCCAGCAGTACGATGCCCAAATGCACCCTTGCTGGGCACGGAAGTTCGAGCCGCCGGCCATCTCTGGCGGAGAATCACAGGGTGTGCTGCGGGCACTGATTCTGGCATTTCACGAGCTGGAGGAATCACGCTTCCTCGATCCTCTTCCCCGCGCTCTTGCCTATCTTGAGCGGTCTTTACTTCCCGATGGAAAGTTAGCACGATTTTATGAATTGAAGACGAATCGGCCCTTGTATTTCACACAGGACTATCAGTTAACATACAGTGATGCAGATCTCCCGACGCACTATGCCTTCAAAGTAGATAATGATATTGGCAGTATCCGACAGCTTTATGAACGCGCTCGCCGCACAGGACCGCAACCGTTGGGGAAAAAGGAAGCTCCCTCCCCTGCTCTCTCTCCCGATCTGGTGCGATCAGCGGAACAAGTGGTAAGACAGTTGGATGAACAGGGGCGTTGGGTCGAGAAAGGGAGCCTCAAAACCATCGGGAAAGATCAAACTGGAAATCGGATCATCACCACGCGAACGTTCATCAAAAATATCGGAATACTCGCTCAATATCTTGCAGCTGTGCGAAAAGAATAATCTCCGAATATCACACGGGATAAAAGTTTCTGAAAGAGCGGCATCCTGATGCGAGGACGACGCTCGAATGTTGTTTACATAGCGATTGGCTGCTTCTGGCTTGGGGAGATCATCGCATGAGACGTTGCACAACGCTGGCGTTGGTGGAGGGAGTGCTGGCTGTGGGATTGGGCCTTTGCGCGGCCACACCTTTCGCGTTTGGCGCTGCACCGCGACCGAATATCGTCTGGCTGACCACGGAGGACAACGCCGCATGCTGGTATCGGCTCTATAATCCGGCAGGGGCACCGATGCCCAACGTGGAACGATTGGCGAAAGAGGGAATTGTTTTTAATAATGTCTATTCATGCTCACCCGTTTGTTCGCCAGCCCGAAGTACCCTCATCTCCGGCTGTTACGCACCGCGGTTGGGTGCGCAGTGGCACCGGAAAATCCTGCCGGTGAAGCTTCCCCCAGGCCTGCATATGTTTCCCTGGTACCTGCGTCAGGCCGGCTACTATACGACGAATAACAGCAAAGAGGATTATAATTTTGCCCCTTCCGAAAAGGCAGATGTGTGGGACGAATCTTCGCCGCGGGCCAGCTACCGCAACCGGCGACCGGGGCAACCATTTTTTCATGTTCAAAACTTTGGCCGAACCCACGAGAGTCAGTTATTCCCCAATAAAGACAATTCCGAGCTGGAAACGGATCCCAACTCCGTTGTCTTGTTTCCCTACCATCCCGATACGCCCCTTTTCAGAAATAAATACGCGCATTGTCTGGATCTGCAGCGCGAAGTCGATCGACAGATCGGCGATTTTATTCGGCAGCTCGAAAAGGATGGACTACTCGATGATACGTTCATCTTTCAATTTGGTGACAACGGCGGTGTCTTGCCCGGCAGCAAGGGGTATGCCCGGGAGGACGGCTTGCACGTTGCTTTGATTGTGTATGTTCCCAAAAACTGGCAGCACCTGGTCCCTGCACCGCGTGGCTCACGGGTGGATGGGGTCATTCAGTTCGTTGATCTGGGTCCCACGGTACTCAACCTCGCCGGCGTGCCGATCCCGGAGGGAATGGACGGCAAACCGTTTTTGGGACCCGGTGTCACACCGGAAGAACTCAATCAGAGGAACCAGGCCTTCGGCTACGCCGATCGCTTTGATGAAAAATATGACCTCGTCCGTTTTCTGCGAAAGGGCAAATATACTTACTGGCGAAATTACCAACCTTTCAACTTTGACGGCCTCTACAACGAGTATCGTAATAAGCAGGCCGCCTACCGGGAATGG
>NZ_JACIYL010000850.1 GCF_014359955.1 Thermogutta sp.
AGAATTACACGCACAACGCCCAGGAAAATATGGCAGCGGTGATCGTCCTCCTCGATCCGCCCTCGGATTACGGCCAGGCTGAGCGGGGGACGGTGATCGACCAGCTCACCGTAATCGCATCGAGCCTGCCGCAGGGAGTGATTGTCGGGCCTCCCGTGGTAGTAGAAACCGGATTCCGAATGGTGGAGCGCGATGGTTCCCGGATTGCGTGGACGGCGGGCTTGCTCCTGGCCGGTGTCATTCTCATCTGTTCGGGAGAATTCCGCTGGGTATTGATAGCGGCCATCCTGATTGCCACGAGCGTGACAGGGGCCAAGGCCACATTCGGGCTGCTGGGCGGCTCAGGGAGTCTCATCGACTCCACGTTGGTAGCCGTGATCACGGTGATTGCCGTGGCCACTCTCATGCATCTTGTCGTTCGGGTGGAGAATGCCAGGCGGAAGGATCAGTCCGCGGAGTTTGCACTCCGGGCAAGTGCGCGACAACTCACGCTTCCTGTGATGCTGGCACTGGCAACTGACGCGGTTGGTTTTGCCGCCTTGACCGTCTCGGGAATCACTCCGGTGCGAAGCTTCGCCCTGGTGGCCGTGCTGGCAGTCGGCTGGCTCCTGATCGCGATGCTCTGCTTCTTGCCTGCCACGTTTATGGCCGCGGAAGCGATCGCTGTCCGAATACGCCGACAAACAGGCCCTGGCGCAGCATCGTCCCTCCTTTTCCGCACTCGGGAACTGCGGCGGGTCGTCACGGAAGCGGGACCGTTGCGAATATTTCTGCGCCAGATACTGACCACCTCGTTGCGACACCGCTGGCGGGTCGTCACTACGGCAATGGTCCTCATGACGGCAGGTGTGTGGGGGTGGCTTCGTGCAAAGTATGAAACCGATTTCACGCGAAGTTTCCGCGAAGATTCCAGCATTGTGCGCGCTTACGAGCGGCTCGATCGTGAGCTTGGGGGAGCGGGAGTGTGGGATATCGCGCTACCCGCGCCCGAGCGCCTGACGCCGGAATATCTCGCGGCCGTAGAAAATCTCCAGAATCGGTTGCGAAACGAGGTGAAAATCGAGAGTCAAGGACGGTCCGTCCCGGGGCTGGCAAAGGTCCTCAGTCTGGCGGATGTCCGGGCTGCGCTGAACGCCCTCCCACTCCCCTCTGTGATCTCCTCAGGATGGACGGAAGACTGGGCTCTTCAATTTGTTCAGATGCGAATGCCGGGCTTGTACCGGGCACTGTACACGGCCGATCCAAAAGAACCAACCCGCTGGTGGTTTCGCGTTTTGCTGCGATCACGGGAACGGGAGACGGGCGAATCACGAGTGGCGCTCGTCCGGCAGGTGCGTCAGATCGTGGAAGAAGAATGGCCGCGGATCATGCAGTCCTGGCCGCGCGAAAACTTGTCATCCATGCACTCGCACCATGACGCGCAACAGTCTTCCACCGATGATTCAGCGCCTTCAAGAGTCGGTCCACTTGTCTCCGGTTACTACGTTATCTTCGGAGAACTTGTCAGAGGCCTGGTCGTCCATCAGGGCCTGAGCTTTATGATCGCCATCGTGGGAATGGCTCTGTTGTTCGCGGTGGCTTTTAGAAATCTCACCTGGGTTTTCGCGGCCCTTTGCGCCAACCTGTTGCCGATCGTAGTTTTGATGGGAGCGCTCGGCTGGATGGGGCTTCGGATCAACATGGGCTCGGCGATGATGGCTGCCGTATCCTTGGGATTGAGTGTTGATGCGTCCATTCATTATCTCACGGCGTTCCAGAGAGCCCTCAAAGCGGGGCACACCATCCGGCGAGCTTTGAGGGAAGCGCAAAAC
>NZ_JACIYL010000851.1 GCF_014359955.1 Thermogutta sp.
GCCCGCGGCAACTCCATATGTGGAGTGCGGGACTTTAGCCCCGCTTTCCGTGCGGGACTTCAGTTCCCGGCGAAAGGGAAGGGATGATCGAACGTCAAACGACGGACCCGACAAGCGGGTCCCTCCAAGGGATGTTTCGGAGGGGCACGCTTGTCGTGCCCGACGATTCGAAATGGAGAATCCAGCCTTGAGCAGCGAACCTGACAAGCCGGTCCGTCCAGGCTAAAGCTTGCTCCTGCCCAAGGCGTTGTCCAGGTGAGTGCCGGTTTCCAGCAGGAAAATAGCCGGGAGGACTCCGGTGTCCCACGTGCTTGACGAAGGCTTTACCTCGGCGTTAGACTCCATGATTTGGGTTTTGTGCGACGGCTGGAAGACAAGCCGCCGGGGGCCGGTTGCGCCAAGGGAATCTGGGACCCATCATTGGAACGTTGTGTTCTGAGGAAAAAAGGACACCATAACCGTGACCGCTACTGCCGTCATTGGACTTCAGTGGGGGGATGAGGCCAAAGGGAAGATCGTCGATCTCCTCACTGAAGAGCACGATATCGTGGTCCGCTATCAGGGCGGAGCGAACGCCGGCCACACGGTCGTGACGGGTGGAAAAACGTTCAAACTTTCGCTTGTGCCAAGTGGGATTTTCCGCCCCCATGTGACATGCGTCATCGCTACCGGTGTGGTTGTCAATTTCAAAACGCTCTGTGAAGAAATCGCCACTTTGCGGGCTCAGGGCGTCGTCATCGGCGAAAACCTGATGCTCAGCGACCGAGCACACGTCATTCTCCCCTGGCATATTGAGGAGGACCGGATTCTCAACGAATGTCCCGGCGGGGAGGCGATCGGCACAACTTTGCGGGGGATTGGGCCGTGCTATCGGGACAAAGTCGGCCGTTCCCTCGCCGTGCGAGTGGGAGACTTTTTCGAGCCCGGCTTGAAAGAACGGCTCCTGGCCATCGCGGCCTCCAAGGCCAAAGCGCTCATTCCTCTCGGCTTAGCATCGGACTCGCCCGCCCTCGACGGGGAAGCCGTCTACCGGGAATATTCGGCATACGCCGAAAAACTTCGTCCTCACGTGACGGACACAACGGCATTTCTGCTCGACGCTGCTGAAACCGGGAAAAAAATCCTACTGGAAGGTGCGCAGGGAGCGCTGCTTGACATCGACCATGGTACCTTCCCCTATGTGACAAGCAGCAATAGTTCGGGAGTGGGGATTTCCGCTGGTTCCGGCCTCCCTGCCAAGTACGTGACCAAAGTTGTCGGGGTTATCAAGGCTTACACGACGCGGGTGGGCGGCGGGCCCTTTCCCACCGAGCAGAGCAACGAAGTCGGCCAACTGATCCGCGATCGCGGTAATGAATACGGCACGGTGACCCGGCGACCGCGCCGCTGCGGGTGGTTCGATGCCGTGGCAGTTCGTTACACCGCAAGACTGAGCGGCGTGGACAGCCTGGCCATCATGCTTTTGGATGTGTTGAGCACACTTCCCGAAGTCAAGATCTGTGTCGCTTACGAACTGGATGGTGAAAGGATCGATCGGTTTCCCAGTCACACCGAACAGTTGCGTCGTGTGCGCCCAATCTACGAAACACTTCCTGGTTGGGAGCAGGAGCTTCGCGGCATCCGGCGGTTGCAGGACCTTCCGAAACCTGCCCGGGCATATGTGGAGCGGATTGCCGAACTAGTGGGAAGACCGGTCGACATTATTTCAGTGGGACCGGATCGCGAGGAAACGATCTTTTGCCAGTAATGGGAGTTCGGGCGAACAGGCCACCAGAAGTCTGAATCGCCCGTTCGGCGGAGTAAGTGG
>NZ_JACIYL010000852.1 GCF_014359955.1 Thermogutta sp.
CGCCGCAAAGCGAATGGCCTGCTTGAGATACTCCACACTGATTTCGGGCTTGATGAGCGGACAGTGGGCGGACAAACCCGACAGCTTCACCCCCGCTTTGGCGCAGGCATCCTTGATGCGGTAGGGATCGTCGAGCATCGAAACGCTGTGGAAATAGCCCGCCTCGGAAAGGAGTTCCCGGCCCCAGTGGACCATCGGTTCCACGTATTCGTAGCCCAACTCCGCCGCCTTGGCGACCCCCCACTCAAACGACTTGTCCGCGTGGCGAACAAATTCCAGATTGACACCGAAAAACACCTGGCCCATGGTGAGCTCCTTTGTCACTTGAATGCCGTTTCTTGCTCAGCGATTTCTCCGGAACGGCTGACAATGGCCAACATTCAGATTGCCCCGGCACTGGCCACTATTGAACCGTGTTTTGATAGCACAGGCAAGGGCTACGAGGGAGAGAGTCGGAGGGGCACACTTGTCGTGCCCGGTGTCCCCTCGCCACGGGGTGTCACCATCGTGGTAGGGGCAATTCATGAATTGCCCCTACCGAATGCGACGTTCAATTCATGGGCACGAATCGCCCGTACCGGTGAACCCGTTTTGTATTCGATGAAATGGAACGGATCATCCATCCCGGATAAACGGACCTGACAAGCAGGTCCCTCCAAGGGGCGGACCTGACAGGCACGTTTCTCGGAAAAACCGGCAAGGCACGCTTGAACCCGCGCCTTTCACGGCTGTTTGCGAACATCGTAGGCAAACAGGATATTGCCGTGGCGGAGATAGAGTCGTCCCCCACACACCACAGGATGGGCCCAGGATTCCGCCCGCTCGTCTGATGGCAAACGAAACTGGCTGACCAACTCATACTTTTCCGGCGTGGCTTTCACCAGCCCGACTACTCTCCGCTCGCTGTAGGTGTAGAGCATACCATCGGCATAGGTGAGCGATCCTTTACCGATGCCCCGATCCATGTAGCGTGTTTCCCCCGTTTTCCAATCGAGACAGCACCACCGTCCGTTGTAGCTTGATCCATACAGAAAGCCTTCGACGAGGATCACACCGCCGTGGTGGTTGTCCAGGTCCTTATTGACCCAGACCTGTTCCGCCGTGATATTCTCGCCGTCTCGTTTGAGACGGACCAACTCCGACCCGCTGCCGTAGCCGGTGCTGACGAAGACTTCCCCGTTCGCATAAAGGGGCATGAACGCGTTCACGTCGTAGGCCGTCTCGTGCGGATGGCGGAAGAGCAGGCGGCCCGTCTCGGCATGGACGCCGACGAGGGCCTTGGCCGTCATCGTAAGCAGGATGGGAATCCCCTCGAAATCGGCCCACTGAATGCTGGCGTAAGCGGTCGTGTCGCCATTGGCCGACGCGGATTGCCAAACCGTTTCGCCGGTCATTTTGTCCAGGCAAACGATGCACGTTTCTGGACCGCCCGGGGTGCAGTAGAGGTACTTTCCACGGATGAGGACCGACTCGGCCAGTCCCCATTGAGGCAGCGGCGCATGAAAGCGTTCCATGATGTTGGTACGCCAAACGACGGAGCCGTCCTCCACGCGAAAACAGGTCAGATCGCCTGACGCCCCGAGATGGTACACTCGATCGCCGTCAACGGTCGGTGTCCCCCGTGCGCCCGGATAATTCTTCGTCCATGCCGGGCCGTTCGGCTTCTGCCAGAGGATCCGGCCATCCATGTCCAGGGCCGTGACGACGGCGTCCTTATCGATATTTCCCGCGGTGAAAATTCGACCATCAGCAATGGTGACCCCGGCATACCCCTGGCCGATGCCCTCGGTTTTCCAGGCGAGGGG
>NZ_JACIYL010000853.1 GCF_014359955.1 Thermogutta sp.
ATTGACCAGAAACTCGGTGAACTCAAACACGCGCTGGCCGACCTCTCTGGCTTGCGGATTTTCAGGATCTGCCTGCTCGAAGAATACCCGACACATGGCCGTGCAGGATCCCGACGGACAGACGATGTACCGATACGGTGCAAACACCCGGCAAAAGTGTCGGATCACGCGGCGGGCTTCCTCCCAGTAGCCCGAGTTAAAAGCCGGTTGCCCGCAGCACGTCTGCTCCTCCGGATAGACAATCGGAATGCCCAGACGATGGAGGATTTCCACCACCGCCTGCGCAATCTGGGGATAGAACTGGTCAATGTAGCAGGGAATGAACAGAGCGACTTTTTCCCCGGCTTCGTAACGGGGATAGTCCCATTGTGGCAAACCGTTGTCCCCGATGCGAATCATGAATATCTTGGATCCTTCTTTTAAGATGCTGAGCGTGCTCGTTGGGAAAACCCGGCCAAACTTATCGCCGCGGTGCCGACCCAACCCCACTTTCCCCGTACCCATGGGGACCCGGACATCCGCACCGGTTGGCGCGGCAGCGAGATTCAACCTGCCGGGAGTTGCCTGTCAGGTCCGCTTTTCAAGCTTGGATCATCTATTTAGCCCAACGGGCTCCAACTACTCGGCTCAGTTGCCGGTTAAACCGTTGGGGCAATTCATGAATTGCCCCTACCAACAGATCGCGTCCGTCGGCATCTCATCCGTTCCTGCAAAAGTCGGGATGGATCATCCCGCGATGGGATGGCCGAAGATCGCAAGTCTGTTGACTGCCCAAGTCAAGGTAGAGTCATTGTAACAAGCAGAGCCAGCCTTCAACACCTTCACCGCCGTATTGCCCGGAGCAACACGGTCCGATGAGGCCGCCGAGCCTCTGCGTTTCGTGTTCGCGATTCAGCGACCGCTCCCCATGTGTTAGACTATCTTTCTACGCTGATACCCCCGCAGAGGATCAATGAGCAGTGCGGCCGGGTTTTGCCCGGGGGAATGGCCGGGTCCAAAGGTGAGGACGACGTATCATTGGGGACGGCCGCGCCAGAGTGTGTGGCGGAATCCTGACCTGCCGGAATTGGCAAAAATGTCTGGGAGGTTGACAGATGGACGTTTTGACAGCCATCTTCACGCGGCGGAGCATCCGCTCTTTTGAAGAGCGTCCCGTACCGGAGGATATCCAGGAGAAACTGTTGCGGGCGGGGATGGCTGCTCCGAGCGCCAGAAACGCTCAGCCCTGGCAGTTTGTGGTGATCGATCGCCGCGCCACGCTGATGGAAATTGCCGCGCGTTTTCCCAATGCCGAGCCTGCGCGGACGGCTCCCCTGGGCATCCTGGTGTGTGGCGATCTGACCCGGGAGCTCTCCAAGGGCTACTGGGTTATTGACTGTGCAGCCGCGGCCCAGAACATCCTGCTGGCGGCTCACGGACTCGGTCTGGGGGCGGTATGGACGGGAGTCTATCCCCGCGAGCAGCGTGTGGAGGGAATGCGCGACATTTTCAACATTCCGGACCACGTCATTCCCCACAGCCTTATTCTGGTGGGCTATCCTGCGGAGAAACCGGCCCCGGTGGACCGCTTCGACCCCACGCGCATCCACCGCAACCGGTGGTGAGATATTTGGCCGTCAAAATGGGCCCGCACGCCACACGTGTATGCTTTCAGGAAACTTGGTAGCGAGCATTCACCGTACGGCGCGTTGGTTGAGTTTGACCTCCACCTGGAAGGCAAGTTGTTTGACATCCTCCGGGACCAGACTGTACTGCAAGTGGTTGAGGACGGGACGCAAATCGTCGACCGGGGCGGAGGGATCCAT
>NZ_JACIYL010000854.1 GCF_014359955.1 Thermogutta sp.
AGGGAACTCAACGGGAAAGCCTCGAGCGGCAAGCCCCGCCCGCTGCGGCAGCCGCTCAGGTGGAAGGGCAACCGACTTCACCATCCGGTGAGATTCCTAAGCCAAATACACAGAAGTACCGCATCCGCCTCGTGCTGGTCAGGCCAATCGACAACGCCAATCCGGCCGTGAGGGAAAATACCGCACCGGAAGGCGAACCAGCCCATCCTCAAGACTCACCGGGAGATTCGCGACCTGCCCAATCTTCCCCCACCAAATAGAAGCACGGTGAAAAGCGTCTCACCGATCTCCGCTGTGGCAAGCCCCCTATCAGTTCCAGCCGTCGTTCTTTCGCCCACTTCTGCGTTTTTCAAGGGGTGTGAGGCGATCATTGAGTCGGCTGATGCCCAACTTGATGGCCATCCGCGTGACAAGTGGCAATTTATTGACTCCCAGTTTTTTCATCGCGTTCGATTTGTGATTGTCCACCGTGCTGGGGGCCAGCTTGAGGATGGCGGCTGCTTCTTTAACTGAACAGCCCAGGCTGATCAGTCGGATCACCTGTCTTTCCCGCGGCGTCAGATCTTTCGCCCTGACGGCAGTCGGACGCTTTTTCGGCTGCGTTTTTTTCTTCGCCATGGTTGTTCCCTCGGCCAACGGTACCAGTAAAAGCCCATGCCCGCTCGCCCGCTCTCCACGTTCTGTTCCCAAAAAACATCTTTCTATCTGACCAAAAGACTCGCTGGTCATGGGTGATGGCGTCCCACTCTGCTGCCGAGGTCCGCCATCAGTCGTCGGCTCGTATCAGCGTTTTCGAGTGTTCGCCCCCTTGCTGTTCCACCATTCACTCCATGACCGTTCTGATGAAAACTCCCCGGGCACCCCGGCCAGTTCGCCAGGAAGTCCAGGACGTTATCGTTTCAGCGGAAAAAGTTCCGCAAGGATATCGTCTCGGGGATAGGCGTGTCCTCGATGTTGCACAAAGGCCTCGGCCGCGGCAACGCCGACCTCCTCGCCGCGAAAGAGAGCGTGCCGCCGCATTGATTCGATGTACTCATCCATTCCGTGGTATGATCGCAACCATTCCCGCTGACTGGCATGACAGGCCAGCATTTCGGCTTTCTTCTCCAACTGCGCGGAGATGTCCACATAAGTAGTGGGGGTGATAACCTCGCCGTAGGGATCGCGTCCTTCCGGTGGATCGCAGTAATAGAGATAGGGAACGGCAGTATTCTCTTTCAGCGGAAAGGCGGAGGCGTTCGGCGCACCGTGCAGGAAGCTGGCCGCCCGCGCCACCAGCGCCGTCATTTCATGGTCCATCATGTAATCGCGAAGGGCATGTGTAAACACCAGGCCAGGGGCAATGCGACGAAACAGATCCACCGCCTTTTGAATTGTCGGCTTGTCGTACACGATGAAACCGTCCCGCTCGTCAAGGCAGTGGTAGGTGGCCCCAATTAGTTGAGCGGCGGCCGTGGCCTCACGCGTTCGACGACTGGAAATATCCCAGCGATTCTCCGTCATTGTTCCGCAGTCGCCGGGGGCCAGGCTGGCGATATGGACCTCCCAACCCAGTTCTCGCAGTCGAATGAGCGTCCCGCCACAGCAGAATTCTGCGTCGTCAGGGTGGGCCATGAAAGCGAGCACCACGCGGTTGCGACCCGACATCATTGTGATGGACTCCTTCCCGCACAAGATTTGAGTGTCTTACAGCCAACGGCCCCCACTTGAATAGCCATTACGTTACTCTACCGTCCTATCTCCCGGCAACCCACCCCCTCCTGTAGACCCCCCAAATGCGAGATCGCCCCTGAGGATCCGAG
>NZ_JACIYL010000855.1 GCF_014359955.1 Thermogutta sp.
CCCGTGCGATTCCCCAGGATGCCATCCCGTGCACATTTGACGGGTCACAACGTCGATCCGGGCCGGGGATTATGGTTTTTTGGATCAATCGGGAAGCACTCTGACCAACGTTCCGCGGCCAATTAGGGTCGGCCGATCCAGGGGCGGGATACGGAATTCGGTGGAGCCCTCGATTTCCCGCAGCATGAACCATTCCCGGGGATCAACGCCCTCCCCCGCGAAATGGTCCGGGGAGCCGTTGCCGGGGAATCGCGGAGTATCGACAAGCAAGGTGAAACGATAGTCGCGACAATCCCGCACTTCAAAGAGCGCCGCGCCGGGGAAGGCAGCGGCATTGCCCCCGTACCCGAACAGGGCACAATTGTGCGTGTTCGTGATCCGCAGGACCGGACGGTTGTATTCACTTTTCAGGCCGAAAATAAACACGTTGCTTGCATCGCGAATCTCCATATTGGCCTCGCTCCGCGCATGTTCAACATTGCACTGATAAAACCAGAGAGGTCCCTGGGTCCGCTCAATCAACAGGTGGCGATAGTTTGGACCCTGGAGGTGCCAAGATTCTTGATGAAAGTTGTACCATTTGCCACCGCCATGCCCCCGGATCACCACGAGGGGGTGATCGAAGAGTGGTGCCCGGGCCCCGCGAGCCACGTTCCAGCGACTTGGCATGACGACGTTGACATCGCGAAAAACCGAATGCGGGCCGGATCGCCACTTCAGGGCGCAGGCGCTGGTGGCCGTGATGTCCAGTCGAATACCGAAAAATCCCAGAATGCACCGGGCATCCTGGGCCTCGGCGGTGGCGATCATCGGCTGGGGCTGGCCAGCACCTGCGAAATCTCCCTTTTCCTCGCCGTAGCCCACTATCCAGGTAAAACATCGGTGGGCGCCGATGAGTTGGGTATCCGGGCGAAGCCGCAGCGTCCGCGTGATACGGTACTCACCCTTGGGGAGGAACAGCCGCGGGTAGCGATCGATGGCCTGTTGCAGGGCCTCGGTATCGTCGGCGATGCCATCACCGCGAGGGGCATTGGGCAGAGTTTTGACATTCACCACGCCGGGCGACCACGGTCGCGGGAAATCATCCGGCCAGAGGTGACGCTTCACCAGATCGGCGGGGGGTTGAGGCACCGCGGACAGCCGATACCACAACGGGTCCGGCCACCGTCGGCCGTCCAGATAGATGTGGCAGGTGTACTGAAGTTCTTTCAATCCGAGAGGGGCCACGTACTTGCCTCGCAACGGTGGGGGCGGCACCGCAACGGCAGCCTCGTCGATGTGAGTCCATTCGTTCGGCTTTGTCGCGATCTTTCCCATGGGAGATTCCACGATGGTCTGGATCCCGCGAACAAAGACATTGTTCAGGTAGCTGGCGGCATCGGTATGTAGCAACACGCCCGGGCGGTCGCTTTCCACTTCCACAACGCCATCGATGAGGTTGATCTGTCCCTGATGGATCCAGTTCTGTTTCGCCCGCACGAGCGGTTTGGTATGCGTGGCCTGGATTCGGAATCCGACGATCGTGGTGGCCTGACGTCCGGAGCAGAGAACGGCGGCCTCTTCCTGATCGATGAGCGTGATGCCGGTCAATGTTGCGGCGGGTTGGGTGCCTGTCATATCGAGTCCGTAGCGTCCGCCGATCACGGTTACACCGGCGTGACTGCCTCCCGAACCAGCCCCACCAGCAAGTCCGCAGTACGCGCCCCGGGCGTCGATGACGCAGTCCTGGACCCCCGATCCCTGGGCCGCCCGGTGGGAAATACCGACGGCGCCGAGGTGATTGGGCCCCAGGCGCACATCG
>NZ_JACIYL010000856.1 GCF_014359955.1 Thermogutta sp.
AGATCGCGCCGACCAAGTGGAATCTGATTTTGCAAAAACTCCGCAAACGCGAGTATGAAGCAGCCATGCTGGGCTGGGCTCTGTCCTGGAAACAGGATCCCTTCCAACTGTGGCACTCCAGCCAGGCGGAGATTCCTGACAGCTCCAATCATGTGGCCTATCGCAACCCGGAGGTGGACAAGCTGATCGAGGAACTGCGTGTCACGATGGACGAGGAAAAGCAGCATGAACTTTACAAGCAGATCCACCGACGGATTTACGAAGATCAGCCCTACACCTTCCTGTTCACAGATCGGGCGACGGGAGGGTACGACACCCGGCTGCAAAACATCAAGTTCTACAAGATTCGTCCGTGTTACGACAGCCGAGAATGGTATGCATCCCGACCGCGTGCCCTGGGACCGTGATGCCCGGGGGGCGAGGAGGATGTACGGTCGTCCCCGCAGTTTCGTGATATCCGGCTTGACCTGCTGAGGAGAGTTCAGCGACCCGTGTGGAGCTACATCGTCCGCCGCCTCCTATTGATGATCCCCACCCTGTTCGGGATCACGGTGGTGTCGTTCTGCATCATGCAACTGGCGCCGGGAGACCCGCTGCTCATGCAGCTTGGGGCCACGGGGCTGGCCGGCCAGACCACCCAAACGCGCGAGGCCTATCTCATCCAAAAACGGGACCTCAAGCTCGATCGGCCGCTTTTGCTTAACTTCCGGTATTTTCGTGATTATTCACAGGCGGTGTACTGGGCTGGGTACTATCGGGCCGCCAGCGAATCCCAGATCGTCGCCGAACTCGCGGTGCTTGCCCGGGATCCGACACGTCTGCCGAAAGGTCCCGAACGTCTGGCGTTTCTCCGTTCGCTGGGGATTCCCCGGTTTCGCACGCGACTGCAAGATCTCGCCGAACACGCCCGTCTGGCCCAGGCTGTGGCAGCCTACGTGCAGGTTTTTTGCGAGGACCTGGGCCATCACGGTGTCCCCTTCGCCGTCCGGCTGCTCCAGTCCCCGGATGTGGATCGGCAGGTCAAAATCGGGCTCATCCATGCTTTGAATTCCATGGTGGTGGAACCGTTTGTGTTCACGTATTCCGCCCGTCCGCGAGAGGAGGAAACGCCGTACGTGGTTGGAGCATGGCGGCTGTGGTGGAGGCGGGCGGAGGCCACCACCCGGCCTTTGAGCAGCACCGAACGTGCCGAGCTGGAATCTCGTTTCCACGCCCTCTGCCAGATGTCCCAGAATCAACTTCTGGAAGAGCTCGATTACCTTGATCCGCAGACGGTACGGTTTTTCGCTGAAAAACTTCTGGGTGATTCAACCCTTCGGGAAAAATTTGTGGCCAGCCTGGCCCTGCGGCGACTGGTCCGCGAACCGCTTCGGCTGGATGTGCCATCCGATGCTCCAGAATCTCTCGTGGACGAAGTGGCAGAGAACTGGATCGCCCATTACGAGCTTTACCGGCAGCGCTACGAGCCGCCCTTTCTCCTCCGGCTGGCCTACGTATTCACAGACACCCAGTATGCCCACATGGTATGGCGGCTGGTGACATTCCAGTTCGGCCGATCCGCCACCAAAACGCGGGAACCCGTCGCCACCAAGATCTGGAACGCGGTGATCGTCTCGGCACCGCTCATGTTGATGGCCGAGCTGGTCACCTACCTGATCGCCATCCCCGCCGGGATCATTGCCGCCGTCAAACGGAACACCCTGACGGATCGCGCTATCAGTCTGACGCTCTTTCTGCTCTATTCCATCCCGTCGTTTGTCGCCGCCATGTTGCTTCTGCTCTTTTTCTGTTATGGGGACTA
>NZ_JACIYL010000857.1 GCF_014359955.1 Thermogutta sp.
ACAGCGCCGTCCGATACTGGGCAGTCACAGGGATACTGGCCCGAGGTCAAAAGGCCTACGACGCCGCCCGCGAACCGGTCCTCCATGCCCTGGAGGATCCCGCCCCCAGCGTCCAAATTGTGGCCGCCTGGACGGTGGGCCGATACGGCTCCCCAGAAGAGCTGCGCCGAGCACTGGACGTTTTAAAAACTTTCGTCGACTACGATGGAGAAGGTCCGTATCTTTCCTTGCTGGCCCTTAATGCACTGGACGATCTCGGCCCCAAGTCGGAACCAGTGAAGGCTATCGTGGAAAATTTCAATCCTAAAACTCGTCGCGAACACGCTCGATTGGGCGAGAATCTATTCAAACTTAAACGAAGTATTCTCGCCAAACTTTCCGGAGATACGACCACTGACAAACCTAAGAGAGCGACGTAACAGGTTGCCAGGAAGTCACGGCGCCGCCTCGGCGGGCGGTGGTCGAAAATGATGAGAACCACAACATATTAGAACGCGGTAGGGGCGTCCATTAACCACCCCTACCGCGTTTTTCTCAACTGCCCAGGGCGATCGCTCCCTGATCCGGAAAGCCGTACGACCAACCGGACGAAAACACCGGGCCATCAGGCGGGCAGTCAACTTATATATTCTCTCGAATCAGGCTGACGAGATCGAAGCACTTGAGGATCTTCTCCATCGATCCGACCTTCTCAAGCAGTTGTCGCACATCTTCCACCACCTGTCGTGCGGATTCCACACTCCCATGCTGCCGGATGAAGCTGACCACTTCCTGGATGGCCGCATCATCAGCCGTGGCTGAACCCCCAACCTTTCCCGGCGCCCGGGATTTTCCACCCTTAACAAACTGGTACCCGCAACTCTTGCACTCCACCGCGCGGGCAGGATTAATGGCTCCACAGGCCTGACAGCGCTTCCGTCCCCGACCGAGCTTTTCTGCTTTTCTGGGCATGATACGTCATCTCCTTTCGAACTACTAAAACGAACACAATACACTACTGGAACAACACGCAATGTCTGCACTAACCGAGAAGAACAGCAATGTGGTTAGCACTATGGGAATACCGGCACGTTGTTTTTCAAATCCATACACCATAAACTTATACCGAGAATTACAAAAATGCAAGATACCTATTCTTCAAAAAAATTCAAGACCGCAGGTAGCTTTGAAATCTTCAAAACGCAGGCTGCAAACTTCTACCACCCATAGCGAAGCAGGCTGTCTGACAAAGAGAACTTGTTAATCCCGTCATTTTACACGTCGGTCTTATACGACGTTATTCAACTCCGAACAGCGTGATCTCATCACAATTGATCGCGTCCAGCCTGAGCGGGCACGACAACTGTACCCTCCGTGTTTGACGGACGCCGTGGACGGTATCCCACCAATAGGCCCGGTTTACACACCGAGCGAGCATCCCGGTTGCCTCGGAATCATGCGAGAAACTGGAAGGCTCGGTTCCAGCCGGGCCACGCCACTGGTAAAAGTAATTCACGAATTGCCCGTACTACATATCGCGATCGAAGGATGTTGAGACAACCTCCATGGAGCGTCACAGGCCAGCCCTTCTACAACCCTCCTGAAAGAATCTGATCTTCAGATCCGCTCATTGAGGCTGGGTCATGCAGTTGGGTTTGTCGGCTATGCCAAGCGCGTGCCACCGTCTGGAGATCGCATCGCTCCAGCCAGATGGAAATATGGAAATACTGTCCCGGGCTTCGGACGGCCCTGCTTCTCCGCCCTGCTGCCCGAGTGCTGGCGAATGCCCCACGCGGTCGTTGAGCGGCCATCGTTAAG
>NZ_JACIYL010000858.1 GCF_014359955.1 Thermogutta sp.
CTTATGCCTTTGAACAGGCGGGAGCGATCGCGGAACGCCTGCACATCGCCAGGCTGCTCGAGCGGCCGGACCTCCTTCGGGATTTTCAGATTTTTTGCGTGCCCGGCGGTTTCAGCTACGGAGACGACGTGGCCGCCGGCCGCATTCTGGCCCTTCAAATCCGGCACCACCTGCTGGCAGCGATCCAGGAATTTCACGAGCGGGATCGGCTGATCCTGGGAATTTGCAACGGCTTTCAGGTGCTCCTCAAGGCCGGGATCGTCGTTCCGCCGGATTCCGACGGTAAACCCGTGGCCACCCTGACCTGGAACGACACGGCGCGGTACGAGGATCGATGGGTGTACCTGCGCGTTGTCAGCGACCGATGCGTCTTCCTCCACGGAATCCAGGAACTCCAGTTGCCCGTTGCTCATGCGGAAGGGAAATTCGTCGTCCGCAACGTGGATTGGCTCGAACAGTTGGTGCGCCAGGGACACGTGGCGCTGTGTTACCAGATGCCGGGATCGGGTGGTGCGTCCACGGACCAGGACGGGGCGTCGCAGCCGTGGCGGACGGCTGTCCCCTACCCCTGGAATCCCAATGGCTCGATGGGAAACGTGGCGGGAGTCTGCGACGCAACGGGACGGATCTTCGGGCTGATGCCCCATCCGGAGCGTTTCATCGACGTGACTCACCATCCGCGGTGGACCAGGGACGAGCGGTATGAGCCCCCACACGGGCTGCTCATCTTTCGCAACGCCGTCAGTTATTTTGAGTGAAGTCGCTTTTGATTTGCAGTTTACCACGTTGGCCGGGCCTTCCTCGTCACGGCTTTTTGCGAAGGAAGCTCGCGGTCCGGTGCCTGGCCTGGGTGGGACTTCGCAGGCGGAGGTCCCTCCAGGGTTTGCCGGACGCCTGGAAGGCGCTCCTCCTGGTAGGGGCAATTCATGAATTGCCCCTACCGCCCATCGAACCTTCGGCTTCTCATAGGCCCCCATACAAAAGCTGGGCACGGGTCAGGTCCAACCGCTGGTTGACCCATTGTGTGAAAGCGGGTATGCTACAAATCTCTGCCTTGAGCGGTCCAAGGCAGAGTGGGAAAGTTGGTAGACCGGGTGAATTGTTGAACTAACGGCGGACGCCCCTCTTCTGGGGACATAGCCGCTGTGCCTGTAGTAGGAGAAACGTGTGAGTAACATTTTGGTCAAAGACCTGATCGAAGCGGGAGTTCACTTCGGACATCGCACGAGTCGCTGGAATCCCAAGATGCGGCCGTATATTTTCGGCCGAAAAAACGACATCCACATCATTGACATTCGGGAAACGCTGCGTGGTTTGTTGCGGGCACGCAAATATCTCCAGCAGCTCGGTGCGAAAAACTCGATGATTCTTTTCGTGGGGACCAAGCGGCAGGCAGCGGATATCATTGCGGAGCAGGCCCAGCGCTGTGGCATGCCGTATGTCAACGACCGATGGCTGGGCGGAACGCTCACGAATTTCGCCACCATTCGCAGTCGCTTTGCCCGCCTGGAAGAGCTGGAATCCCTCGTCCACAGCGAGGCGATCAACACGTATTCCAAGAAGATGCAGTCGGCACTCAATCGCGAATACCGCAAAATTTATCGCAACCTGCACGGCTTGCGGAAGATGGATCGCCTTCCCGAGTGCCTCATCATCGTGGATCCCAACAAAGAGAAGAACGCCGTGCGGGAAGCGAGAAAGCTGGGGATCACTACTGTGGCGCTCATTGATACCGACTGCGATCCCGACGAAGTCGATCTCCCCATCCCCGGCAACGATGACAGCATGCGTTCCATC
>NZ_JACIYL010000859.1 GCF_014359955.1 Thermogutta sp.
ATGCCGCGAAGCCGCTGAAGCCCTCGCCCGTGTGCAGACTGAATTTCTTCATCAGCTTACCGAAGAAGTCAACGAGAATTTTGATGCCCTCCTTGACGGCGAATTCATGTTTACCGAATTTGTCGATCGGTTCGGCCCGCGGATGGCGCATCTCAACAGCATCCTTCAGGTGCTCACACAGTTGAGCAGCCCACCGCCGGCCCCGAATTCGTCCAACAATAACTCGCCGTGATGAGGGAATAGCATCACGGGCAGTTCCAGCGTTCAAAACGTCACGGCTTGGGGCGCTTGGTTTTTCGCGTGACAACGTTGTCGTGATGCCGGCGCACGACAACCTGAACGTGCGTGCGGATTGTATGGCATGGTCACTTGCGATGCTCGCACGCCGCTTGGTGTATTTCCCTCCGGTGGCGGGAATCCGGGGTTGATCCGCTCCCTCAGCCCGCCTGCGAAAGTTCGCTACGTTCGGTAAACTCGATGTTTTCCCGCCGCGTATCAACTGCTAGCGCTGGCGTGCCGATGAAGGACCTCGGGAACGGACATAGGGCTGTCGGTACGGACACCTGAGTCCCTCCCCCAAAGATTGCATGGGCCAGCTTGCACGTGGTCGAACGTGCTGGCAGACGCTTCTTCCTGCCGCTCACAAATCAGGCCGCATGCTACGACGATCCCCTAGCGCTGCACTGCGGATGACCCGTAGCAAGACGGCAGCATGCCGCGGCCATCGTTGCCAAAGTTTCTGCGACGAAATTTCGTGATGTGAGATGAAGTTCTGGAAGCGCCTTTGATTTCACAACACAGGAGGACCGGTTCATGCGCCGCTGGATTCTCATCGTCGCCATGGTGTTGGCGTGTGGTTGGACCGTGGGGCTCGATCGAGATGCTTCGGCGAGCAGTCGGAGGGAGTATCGAGAGGCGATTCGTTCGCTGCCACTGCTGGAGCGGCCGAACCGCTTCGGACACTTCTACGGAAATACCGTGCGCCGAATTTATTACCGGCGGCATGGGTATTTACCCCAGCCGGAAATGCCTCTCGACAATTCATCAGAAACCCCGGCAGCGCCGGCACCCACGCCCTCGGTCCATCAATCAAAGTAAGATTACCGGCGCAATCTCCCGAAATGCGCGACAAATCATCGCGCCCCGGCGGGAGCGGCCCCACGTGCCGTTTCCTGGAAGCGGTCATCGGCCTGGGGCTGCGAGGTTGAGGCCCGTGGCCATTCGGGCGCGATGACTGTTGCGACATGCTGGTGACATCTTCAGCTTGCCGTTTTCTCCCCGGTGCACTCTCCCATGTTGCCACCGGACAACGTGATGTGTTGTCCGACGGACACAACCTGCACATCCGAATCCTCATCAATCCCGGCGAGCGGTAGGCGTTTTGGCTCATTTTCCCCAAATTGGTCGCGCTCCTGGCCATTTGGCATGGGGATCGCTTCTCATACTGCCACATCCGGGCGTTATTGGAATTCGGGTGGTCAGGAGAAGGAAAGGAGCCGAAGGATGCAGCGCGCTGGAACGTATCTGCCGGACCCCGTGATGGAGCACCAGCAGGTGGACTGGATGCTCGTCTCTGCCAGCGAATGCCCGAATTCAGAGGCCGAGGAATACATCATTCGCACCTATTTCCGGGTTCCTCACGAGCCGTACGGCCCTCGCGGAGCATTTGTAAAACCCGTGGAAATTCGCCGCACGCGCAGTTGGGTCCTTTTCCGCCAGGTCTCGGGCATCCTGTACTGAGCTGTTCCGCCGAAACGGCCAGTCGCCGACGGCTGCTCCAACGCTTCAGCCATCTG
>NZ_JACIYL010000086.1 GCF_014359955.1 Thermogutta sp.
AAGATTATCGCAACCTGGCGAGAGAAATCATTGCCCAAACCGTCCAGGAACGGCAATCCCTCAAACAGGCAGGGTAGCCGCGCGGTATGCCGAGAAGTCGCAAAGTCTCCACGGGGTGCTTGCTCTGGTGTGCGAGCTGGCAAGACCAACCAATCTATCGGTCGAACTTCTCGAGCGATCACCCAGGAACGAACTATCGCCTTAACCCTCAGAGCATCACCGCTGTCCGTTGAGGGATGCCGGCGAAAGCTCATCCCTCCGGGTTGTTCCGATTTTGAGATGGGAAAAAACCGTAACGACATTACCGAAAAAAGCGGTTGCGCGGTCCTTATCTCACGCCCGTAGGGAATATTCCTGCTATTCCGAACATACGAACGATCCCCCACCGTGATTTGCCCCGGCAGGATCTGTTTTTGCGCTGAGTCAGCTATTCCCTGACCGATTCTCATAAATGGAGCGAAAGGCACCTTCCGCTTTCGCGTATTTGCCGCGCTTCCAACGACATCCGTTACGTTCGGTCGTTTGAACCAGGCGCAACGCCTGACGCGCGAAAAATCTTTCCGCCGAATACGTTGGGTGAGTGCTTTTTCGTCAAATACGAGGGAGGGAAAAAATTCCCACGATATGAGGATATCTCCTATGAAATGGTACTATAATGGTCGTTACGTCCGCTCCGCTGGGAGTTTACTGGCAGGTGGGCTGGCGTGGCTCACTCTTCTGGCCGGTTCCCAATGTTTGGCACAGTACGGGCTGACTGCCACCCCTGATCTGCTGCCGCTTCTGGCTGCTCCCGAAAGTACGCCAGTCGCGCCCCCAGGAACTCTGAGCAGTTCATCCGCGACCAGCAACACCGGCGAACCGAATCTTCTGCGGCTGCCACCGGTGGAGTCCGGCATCTCCCCGCCGATCCAATCCGAGCCATTCACTTCCGGCGGACTATCACCGGTGGGGCTTTCCCAACCGAGCACTCCGGCAATGCCGCTTGTGCCAGTGCCGGTGCCAGAGAACGCGCAGACAAACGGGAAGGAGGATGTTCCGGGTCGGCCTGGAGCTTCCTGCGACACGCTGATCGACCAGATGTTGGAGGAAGAACAGGCCGTGTGTGACGAGAATGCCGTAGCGAAGCGTCCCCGACGCATTTGGGGCCACCGGCGATGGCTTCTCGACGAATGCGATCCACAGCCCCGTGGCGAATGGTATTTTGAGGGGGCAGGTCTCATCATGGGCCGCAACGATCCCAACCGAGTCTGGTTCAGTTACCAGTCGAATAACAACGCCAATGAAATCATGAACAGCGAACAGGCCCGCACAGCCTGGCAAGGTGGTTGGCTGGCCACGGTGGGGCGTTCGTTCGCGTGTGACAACTGGCGGCTGGAGGGCACATACTGGGGCCTGGCCGTCATGAAAGGCGATGCGACGGCCACGCATCCCGACTTTGTGAGCAGTACGCTGGACTTCTCCGACGTCGTTTATGCGGATCCCACAATCCCTGGGCTGCCCGTAGACCTTTTTACCGGAGCGTACGAACAGGCCCTCTGGAGATCCAACGAAATCCACAATGCCGAGATCAATCTCATCCGGCACCGAATACCCTGGGAAGGTTACCGCGTGGGGGTGGATTGGCTCGTGGGCGTGCGCTACTTCCGGTTCGATGAACGGCTGACCTATGGTTCAAAAAGGCATCCCGATCCCTGGGGAAGCCAGCCAGAGCTGGAGGGTTATCTCTCCGATCGGGTTGAAAACAACCTCGTGGGTGTGCAACTCGGGTTTGATGTACGGTGGCCCATTTCCGATTGTCTGGTGCTCTCCTGCCGGCCGAAAGTCGGCCTGTACAACAATCACATCCACAACCGGTTTGACGCCTACCGAGGAGATGGCGAACTCTTTGCCCCCAATCCCAACCCACCAGTAGGGACGCCCGTCCCAGGCCGGTATCCTGTTGTGTCCTCGGATGATCGGTTTTCCGTCCTCACGGAAATCGAGGCACGCCTCACGTGGCAGATCAATCCTCGCTGGAGTGCCTTTGTGGGCTACCGGCTTGTTGCCGTTTCCGAAATAGCGCTGGCCGACGAGCAGTATCCGTTCTATGTCGTGGATATTGTGGACGCCATCGAGCATATCGACTCGAACGGGGATCTCCTGCTCCATGGTGGCGTGGCCGGCCTGTCGTTTGACTTTTGAAATTGACAGTTACCGAAGCTGGAGTCCCGAGGGGATAGGTGACCTATCGCCACACTTGCAAAAACCCACGTCACGCCACGCGCATAACGTGCCGTAGCGGCAATTCATGAATTGCCCCTACCGTTTAGCTATCGACGGAAGCAGGCAGTTGGAATTCGGAGCGCGGACCTGACAAGCACGCCTTCCAGGTTGAATTGCGCTCCCACGCGAGCGCCTGTGGTGCTCTCCCTCGACATCCACGGAAGAAAAATGGGGATGAGTCGGAAAGGAATACGTGTTTGTCGCGTATGATCGTCACTGCGCTCTTCATCATTCGTGGCGGGCTCCGTCGGTTGCGTCCGACGGTGGTGAGAAACCTGGTGGCGGCTCGTCGATGAAGTAGACATCTCGATCAGGCCGGGAGCCTGGACAGTGAATATTGAGCATCTCCAGGGTCTCATCGGCGGTGATAAATCGATGGGTCGTTCCCGGCGGGAGACGCAGAAAATCACCTGGCTCGAGGGAGTAGTGTTGACCGTCCAGGACCGCCTCTCCTCGCCCTGACAAAACGTAATAAAACTCTTCTGCTATCCGATGATAGCTGGTGGCCGTCGTCTGATGGGGACCGATCCACACTCGGTAGAACGTCGCGTTCAGCTCTTCGTCTGGTTCGATGAGCGACTGCAATTGGTATGGTCCCAGCAATTGCACCCCTTGCGCCGGGGAGCCCTTTCGATGGATGATTTTGTGACGCGGTGAGGGTGACGGCACTTCGTCGGGCATATTCGTCTCCTTCTCTTTGGCGATGGAAAAGCCACCAACCGTGCTACTGTCAAAGCAATCATTTCCTTGAATGCGCGAGAATCACCGATCAGCGGCCGATGGAGCAGACGCGTTCTCCACGGCAGCACCGGATTGGTGGCTTCGAGGTCATCTCCGGAGCATGTCTTTCCATTATGGAGGCTTTGCACCGAACGCTGTTATGGCCTCCGCCGTGTTCCCGCATGACACCGCATCGGATGCAGCCGAGAATCCGGAAGCGGGACAGCTCCTATTTCGGTGCAGGTGCGGAGCCGACCATGGGGTAGAGCCTCAGGAGCACGCGCCAATTAGGCAGTTTTCAGCTTGGCTCTTTCGGCCGTGTGTGGATCAAAGAACCCCCGTAGTCGGGGATGTCAAGCCGTCGGTTAAACTTCACAGAATATCGCAACTTCCGCGATCCGAACCGGGCGGTTGAAGGAAGTCCCCGTCACGGTTAAAGTGGGTTATCATTGATGTTCATTGCGTGGACCACCATCGCAAGGTGCGTTCCTGTAGCTTTTTGGCGTTTCATAAGCGCCATCCAGCTGTAACCTTTCTGTTCCGCACGGTTGTCACCGATTTTGTCTCGTGAAATTCCATTTTTGAACTCAGTGAAGGAGACAAGATCTTGAGCCCGCGACGTGGAAGTTGGCATCCAGCCCAGGAGAGCGACGAAATAGTTTACGCCATCTGCAATCGGTTTCTGGAACAACTTGGGCAGCACTGCAGCGGCAACGCCAAAGAGCAGAATGATCGCCGTCGCGGTGCTGCCGCGGCGGTTGCAGCATGGGCACGTAAACATCTGGGCCGAGAGGACCTGACGAGAGAACGGATTTATCCCCTGTTCTGGGAGGCCGTGCGTCGCCAGTATCTGCTTCTCTGCCCGCCCCGCGAATCGCATCTGGCATCGGAAATTCGCAAAACATTTGGTCTGGAGTCGCTTGCCGAGGACGCCATTCAGGTGGTGAATGTCCGCGGACCGGAAGCTGCCCGAAATGTGAGCGCCGTCGCAGCGGATTTGACGTTCCAGCTCATCCATCGGCTTCGCGGCAAAAAGGAGAAGGTCCACGTGGGGCTAGGGGCGGGGTATTCGTCGATGATGGTGGCACGGCGGCTTGCCCAGCGGGTTTATTCTGATCTTCAGTGCCCGCCGCTTGTGCTTCATGCGATCTCGGCCGGCGGTTTTTTCATCGATCAGCCGTACAAGGCTCCCGTGACTTATTTCGGATATTTCTCCGAGGTGATCACCCCTGTGGAGTATGTGGGGTTGTTCTCCGAGCCCCTCGTTTCCCGGGAGGAGTATGACCGGGTGCGGCAAAACCCCAGCGTGCGTCACTCGTTTGAACGGGCCAAGGAGATCGACATTGTCATCACGTCCTTCGCTGCAGCCCAGGATGAGCATGGGATGCTGGGGCAGTTTCTGAAGGCGCTCCAGCAGGAGGGAACCATCACACAGGCGGAAATCGACACAATGGTGCGGGCAGGATGGGTCGGCGATGTGCAGTTTCGCCCTTATTCCGCGAACGGGCCCATCCTGGAAGAATGTCCCGTGCAGGTTGTCACCCTGTTTGAAATTGAAGAATTGGTGGCGCTGGCCCAGCAGCCGAACAAATACGTCGTGCTCATCGCGGGGCCATGCAGTGAATGCCAGCGACTGAAAACAGACGCGCTGCGCCCTCTTCTGACGAATCCACGCCTCAGGCTATGGACCCACCTGGTGATGGATCTGGCCACCGCTTACGACCTGCTGCGAAGTGCCTAGGCAGTGCCCGCGGCCGCGTCCTGCTATCGGTGGACTGCGTGACGGATCTTGCATCCCACGGCCCGCCGTTCGAGCGGTAAAACGCTCATCAGGCGCGATCCACTTGCTCACTGCTCTCTCTTCTCTGTGTTGACCTGCTCATCAGCCTTTGGCGGAAGTGTGATAGCACCACCGCGTCGGCGATAGAGCAGCCAGTACACCGTGGGGATGACCACGAGGGTGAAGGTTGTGGAAGCAAAAATACCAAAGATGATTGACCAGGCAAGCCCGGAGAAAATCGGGTCAAGCGTGATCACCCAGTTTCCCAGCAAGGTGGTGGCCGACGTCAGGAAGATCGGGCGGAGCCGGACCGCAACGCTTCGCACGATGGCCTCTTTGAGGTCATGTCCATCCATCAAACTGTGGTGGATGAAGTCGATCAGGACCACCGAGTTTCGCACCACAATACCGGCAAGGCCGATCATGCCAATCATGGCCGTGGCAGTGAAGAAGACGGGATTGGCAAAACCTCCCACCGGTTTATTTGTAAGGATATTGAGGAGCCAGAAACCGGGCATGATGCCAATCATGGTCAGCGGGATCGCCAGCATGATGATGAGCGGCAGAACCCGAGATTTAGTCTCGAACATCAAAAGGATGAAGATCACCACCAGGGCCACGCCGAAGGCGATGCCCAGGTCCCGGAACACGTCGAGAGTGATCTTCCACTCGCCTTCTCCCGCCCAAACGACACGGTAACCGTCGGGAACGGCCCAGTAATCCCCGCCGCCAGGATGAAACCAGGTGCGTTCCTGCCAGGGCCGTGGGTTCGGCGTCAGATGGGCGAGTTCCGACTGCGACACACGATCCATTTCCATATCGATGATTGCGTCGGCCGGCGGACGACCGGCGATTTCTCCGTACACATACACCACCCGCTGCAGGTTCTTATGGTAGATCGTCTTGTCCTCGAGCAGAGGGCTTCCGTCCGGATTTGTGGACACAAAGCTGCCCAGCGAGCCGAGTTGTACCAACTGGCCGTTCTGGCCATGGACATAGATTTCCTCGAGATCATCCTCCGCGGAACGTTCGGAGCGTTTCAGCCGCAATATGACAGGCAGCGGATTGACCTCGGAGGGAATATGCAGTTCCGTGGCGTGATATCCGCTCAAAGCCGCCTGAATCGTCTGCGCGATAACCTCCTTGGAGACGCCGGATAACGCTGCCTTGGGCTGGTCGGTGACAAATACGCGCTTGGGCTGGTCGGCTTCGGCCGAAATATCCACGTCCACCACACCGGGCTCCCGCAGCATTCGCTCTTCCACTTTTTTGGCCGCTGCGATGAGCTGAAGATAGTTGGCGTCCGGTGGGCCGTACACTTCCGCCGTGATCGTTGCGATGACGGGTGGTCCGGGCGGGACTTCTACCAGTTTGATGTTGGCATTGGTTTCCTTCGCGATTCTTTCGATATCGTGGCGAATTCGCAGGACGATCTCATGTGACTGATGGGCGCGGTGATCCTTGTGGAGGAGATTGATTCGGATATCGGCCACGTTGCTCCCCTGGCGAAGGAAGTAGTGTCGGACAAGCCCATTAAAATCCATCGGAGAAGACAGTCCCGCGTAAATTGCGAAATCCTTCACTTCCGGAAGTCCGGCCAGGTATGCGGCGACCCGTCGGGCTACGGCGTCCGTTTCTTCCAGCGTCGTACCCTCCGGCATATCGATCACCACCTGAAACTCGTTCTTGTTGTCATAGGGAAGCATCTTGAGGGGGACCACTCGCAAACCCGGGAGCAGCAACGAAGCGAAGAACAATACGGCAACCGTGCCGACCACTCCCCATGCCGCCCACGACCGGTTGAGGATCGGGCGAAACACCGTGCTCACAATCCGGTACACAGGCCGTTTCGTCAGGTCGTAGGGAACGTCTTCGTGAGCCTTTTGAGGCTTGGCCCCCTGCAATGCGAACATCGCCATCCAGGGGGTGATGAGCAGCGAAACGGCCAGCGACACCAAGAGCGTGACCGGTACGTTGAGAGCCATGGGCGCCATGTATGGCCCCATCATGCCTGTGATGAAAGCCATCGGAGCAAAACTGGCGACGATGGCAAGTGTCGACATGACGAGAGCAGGCCGCACTTCCTGAACGGCGCGGAGAACGGCCGGACGGGGCGGCAATATTCGCATGGAAAAATATCGAGCTATGTTTTCCACATCGGTGATGGGGTCGTCTACGAGAAGCCCCAAGGCCAGAATGAGTGCGAACAGTGTGACCCGGTTGATGGTGTAACCGGCCAGGTAGTTGATGAACAGCGTGACGCTGTAACAAACCGGTACAGCCAGCGCGATGACCACAGCAGCACGCCAGCCGATTGTCAGCCAGATCAACCCGATGACGGTGAGCACAGCCACAACCAGCGCCTCGACCAGTTCGTTGACTTTTTCATTGGCCGTTTCCCCATAATCTCGCGTGATTCTGTAAAACACCCCGGCCGGCAGATGCGTCTTGGCCAGTTCCGCCATTCGCTCTTCGACCGCCCGCGCCACCCAGACGGCGTTCGATCCCTTTTGCTTTGCGACCGCGATCGTCACAGCAGGATAGAAATGGACAGGGATCTTTTCCCGAGGCGTGCGGAGATCGGACGGCGTGATGTGTTCGACGGGAAGCTCCGGGCGACGCGATGCCGGCCCGAAACCAATCCAGGTGTACGACGTTGGCTCGGCAGGACCATCGATGACCTCCGCCACGTCTTTCAAATAGACGGGCCGGTTCCCCACAACATTCACGACGAGGTTCTGGAGTTCAATGGCGTCCTCGACAAACGTCCCGGCCTCGACAATGAATTCCTGCCCCTGCTGATCGAAGCTGCCGGCCTGAACGTTGACGTTGCTGGCACGCAGGGCCTGGGCGACCTGCAGGATTGAGGTGCTGCGGGCAGCCAGCTTAATCGGGTTGACCTCCACCCGGATGTGCCGGGGACGTCCGCCCACCACGGTCACCCGGTTGGTTTGTGGAACCGCTTTTAATTCATTCTGGAGCTGTTCGGCAATACGCCGCAGTTCGTAGTCGCTGACTTTTTCCGGGTCGCGCGACCACAACGTGATGTTGACGATCGGAACATCGTCGATTTCCACCGGCTTAACGACCCACGCCTGGACACTCCGCGGCGCTTCGTCGATATACGACTGGATTTTGCTGTGGAGCTTGACCAGGGAGTCTTCACGATTCTGACCCACATAAAACCGAACGATAATGATCGCCTGCCCGGGACGGGACATCGAATAGACGTACTCCACGCCATCGATTTGATAAACAATACGTTCCAGGCGATTGGTGATTTGCTGTTCTACTTCCTGAGCGGAAAGTCCCGGAGCGGAAATAAACACGTCCATCATCGGCACCACGATCTGCGGTTCTTCCTCGCGTGGTGTGATCCACAGTGCCCCCATACCGATGATGATGGAGATAATCGTCAGCATGATCGCGGAGTCTCCTCGCAGGAAGACATCCACGATGCGGGTGAGAAACGGGACTTTTTCCTGAGGATTTGTCACGGTCGAGCCTCCCTATTTATGTTTCTGTTGCTTCTGGTGGCTTGAGACCTGGCCGCTGGACCCTGAGGATAAGTCCCAATGCCTGCCCAGCATGTGTCAAAGTCGTCGCGCTGAACACGTGGGACCTGCCCTCCTGGCGACAAAATCGACGCCCAATCACCGTTTCTGCGGGACGGTGCTTTCCGAACCTTGCTGTGACGTCCCTTCTCCGCCGCTCTGCGAGACGCCAAGATAAGGACAGACGCTTGGATCGGCATTTTTGGGGACCGCCACCATCTCGCCGGCTTGGAGACCACTCAGAACTTCGAGATGTCCCGGGCGTCCAAATCGGCCGACCTGAATGAGTCGCCGTTCCTTTGTGCCGTCGGGTTGTACCACCTCGACAAAATCGAGTTGTCCAATCCGCTTGATGGCGGCTGCGTTGAGACAGAGATGTTTGCGGCGTCCCGCTTCGATCTGCACGTTTCCGAACATACCTTCTACCAATCCCGGAGTTTCCGGAAGGACGATTTTTACGAGGACGCTCCGCGTCGCCACATCTGCCTGGGGCACCTTTTCATCCACGGTGCCTTCAATCGTCCGTTGAAGAGCGTCGATATAGACTTTGACCTTGTCGCCAATCTTCAGGCGATTGGCCAGGTGTTCCGCAACGGGGACCTCCAATCGAAGCGAAGAGGGATCATACATCGTTAACAGGGGAACGCCCGGAGAAGCTGTGTCTCCTTCCTCGGCAAGACGATCCACAATCTGGCCGTCGCGAGGAGCGACGATGGTGCAATAGGAAAGGTTCACTTCGATTTCGGCCAGTGCCTGCTTGGCTTTTTCGTAATTGGCCTGTGCCTGATCACGTCGTGTGCGGAACTCGTTGAACTGTTGCTCGCTGATGGCCCCGGGCTGTTGCTTGCGGAGACGTTCGGCCCGTTCGAAATCATCCTGGGCCTGCTTGAAGGCCGCCTCCGCCGCCTGAAGCGCTGCCTGGGCCTGACTTCGCTGCCGCTCGAGGGCTGCGCGATCCAGTTCGATTAGCACGTCCCCCTGTTTGACCCGATCCCCAGCTCGGACGTGAATCTTGGTAATCGTGGACATGATTCGCGCCGAGATGGTGGTCCGTTCGCGGGCCTTTACCGTCCCCACAGCCTCCTCGATGTACGGCTTTTCCACAACTTCTACCGGCTCCTTGGTTTCCACATTGGGATCAAATCGGGGAAGTTCCGTCGTGACCTCGCCGGGGGCGATCTTCTCGTTAAAGAAGCCGAAAAGCCAGAAAATGACAAGCGTGAGGACCACAAGCCCCGCCAGAAAAGGAACAATGCGAATAATACTCCGAACAATCCCTTTCATTGTTCAATTCTCCTGGGAAATCGTTTGCCGTCGCTACAAACGACCTGGTAGGCATTTTCAGCTTTGTGTAACCAGAGCGTAGACACTCTGGAATCGCTTTGCGATCACACCTGACCGGT
>NZ_JACIYL010000860.1 GCF_014359955.1 Thermogutta sp.
GAAAATTTGGATGAGGTCGTTATGCTTCCGCGCGTTTGTTACTTCGGTGACGATGAACTCACAGGGCCAGCCGCTTATCTGGCCGGGGTCATGGAATACTGCGGCTTCGACTACGAGCATGTTCCGAGTCGGCGACGGGTTGCGGATGAGTTGCTCAAGGAACCGTTTGCCCTCTACGTCATCAGCGATTATCCATCGGTCGGGTTTACCCTGCCGCAGCTCAAGCGATTGAGAGAGCACGTGGCGCAGGGATCGGGGCTCCTCATGATCGGCGGCTGGGAGAGCTACTTTGGCCGCGTGGGAGAATACGTGAATCGCCCGATCGCCGAGGCGCTGCCCGTCTACCTCAGTATGTCTGACGACCGCGTCAACTGCCCGCAGGGGTGCGTCGTCCGAATGGCAAAACGTCATCCGATCACGGACGGCCTTCCCTGGGATAAACCGCCACTGGTCGCTGGGTTCAATCGTATTTTCCCGAAGCCGGAGGGTACCACGCTGCTTGCCGGTGACCGTCTTGCGATCACAGACAGGGGTGACAGGTTGGACGTCTCCGTGGTGGACAGGGTGCCACTGCTCGTCGTGGGCCGATTTGGTGCTGGTCGGACAGCCGCTCTCGCGTTCGACGTGGCTCCCCATTGGATCAGCGGCATGGTGGACTGGGGGGAGCACCGGATCGTGGTGCAAATTCCGGCGGGCGGCTCCATTGAGGTGGGGGACGCCTACGTCCGCTTGCTGGGCAATATCGTTGCCTGGACAGGGAAACTCCGCGAGCTGCCCGACGCGTATCCGGAGGAAGACCTGTCCGCTTCCGCGGCGTCTGAAACAATCGTGGCAACCGATACCGAAAACGCGACTTCTCTCAGGGAACGGCTCACTTGAACCAGGCTCGGTGGCGACGGGCGTCAGTAGTCAATTCGCGAACCGAACCCGCGGAGCCAGAGGGCCCCCACGGCAAGTCCCACGACGGCCACGATCAGCCATTCGCGAGGACCTAGATAATTCAGCCAGCGATCCACGAACGACAGACACCGTTCCAGCATGGTGTGACGGACCTTGCACGCCGCTGTGAAAAATCGGGACCGAATCGCGTATCGAGGCATCCTGTGAAAAGTTTAGCACACATTTGGGCGAGGGCGGAAAACCGTTTTCTGAGCGGAGTCGAACTCCCTATTTAGGAGGGGAGCCTGTCTGCGGTCTGAGTCCGGACGCGGGGCAGGCGGGAGGTTTACCGCGGGTAAGACGGGTCGAAAGCCCCTGGGGCACTTGAGTCATTTCCCCTTTTCTGCTGCAGAAAGCGGCACGGACCCGGACAACGTCTTGGGCGGAAGCAGGCTTCAGCCCGGAGGGACGTCCTCGTCACGTCATATTCGTCCGTCCATATTCGGAGGGACCTGCTTGTCAGGTCCGTATCTGGAGGGACCTGCTTGTCAGGTCCACTCATCTACCTTGGATGATCCACCCCAATTCACTCGCGTCATGGTAGAGGCAATTCATGAATTGCCCCTACCCCGCTCGTGACACTACGTGGCGAAGCGACACCGAGCACGACGAGCGTGCCCTCCGAACGGATACTCGGAGAGACGTGCCTGTCACGTCCGCATTCCAGCCTTGGATAGACCACTTTTATTCGGCGGGCGCGACGAGCGTGCCCTTCCGTGTTCGACGGACGCCGGGGAAGGCGTCCCTCCAATAGTTGAATTGGAGGGCCCGGTTCCACCCAGGCCGTGCCACCGGTAGGGGCAATTCATGAATTGCCCCAACAACACCATGCGCTCGGGGCATGCCCTAGGTTTTTG
>NZ_JACIYL010000861.1 GCF_014359955.1 Thermogutta sp.
GGCGTTCGCCCAAATTCGCCCGTGCACCACACAAGTGTGGTCTCCAAGAGGCCGCGATCATGGAGGTCCTGCAGGAGCATAGCCAGTCCTTCGTCGAGCTGCGGGCATTGCCGCCGCATGGTGACGAAATGGTTGCTGTGCGTATCCCACCCGCCGGGATAGTTGATGACAATGTAGGGAACCCCGGCTTCCACCAGCCGTCGTGCGACTAGGCAGCATTGTCCAAAAGTGTGCCGGCCGTAGGCATCCCGGAGTTTCGGGTCTTCCTTGCTGAGATCAAATACCTCTCGACCTGGCCCGAGGATCAGCTCATACGCCCTTCGCTTGCTCTCTTCGGCCAAAGCGATTTCGGGATGGTCAACAACCAGCCGTCCAAACGTGTTCAATTTGTCCAGCAACTCGCGTCGGGCCTTTTGACGGTCGTCGGTGATTCCCCGGGCCACGACACCCTCCACCTCGAACCGTGCCGCGTTCGGGTCGCCGCCTGTCGCAAAGGCCTTGTAGTTGGGGCCCAGAAAACCTTCTTCCGAGAAACGGCCCGGCGATCGCGTGAGAACAACGTAGGGGGGGATAATCCCCTTGTAGTCCTGGCCCTTGAAGTACGCGAAGACCGCGCCGATACTCGGATAGGCCAGGCGTTCTCCGGGCAGATGGCCGGTCTGCATGATATAGGCGGCCGTCTCATGCCCGTTGTTGCCATGAGTCATACTGCGAATAAGGGAGAACTTATCGGCCTGCTTGGCCAGTTTGGGGAACAGGCCACTGAGCTGAATTCCCGGTACATTGGTGTCGATAACGTCCGTGAATTCGCCCAAATAATCCCGTCCTGTGCCCGGTTTTGGGTCCCATGTGTCGTTATGGGACATTCCACCCCAGAGGAAAATCTGGATGACGGACTTCGCCTTGGGCTTGATCTTGGGGGGCGCCGCCGAAGCGGCCTCCTGTGCGCCAACGGATTTTGCCAAAGCGCTTCCCAGAAGCACCCCGCCCGCACCGTACACTCCGTGCCGCAGGACCTCGCGGCGAGAGACGCGGGTTTCTGTGAGACGATCTTCCTTCACCATGGTTCGGGCCTCCCTCTCGTGAATGGTTCTTTTGTGCAACTCATTGGGATTGTCAATGTCGATAGAGGAACTCCGGTGAATTGATGAGGGCCCATGCCACGTCAACCATCGCCTCCCCACGGGACCGTGATTTCTCGATGTACTCCTTGCAGGTTTGCAATTCCTCAGGGGTGGGACTGCGGGAGAGAATGGTGAGATAAAGTTCGTCCACAATCTCGGGTATCGGGCGACCTGATCGGAACAACGCCGTCAGTTTGGGCCCGCTCACCAGTTTGCTGTAAATTGCGCTGGAGTTGAGCATGTGCAGCCACTGGGACGGCGTGGGCTTGTTGGAGCGCTCATTGAATGCGCCTGTGGCGCGGGCCGAGCGGCCAAAGAGGGTGAGGAAGGGACTGATGATGCTGCCGTCCGCCAGCGAAACTGCGGAGACATCCCGCGGCATGTAGGTGAACGGCTCGGGGATGGCACTCGTATACAAATCGCTTGTTCCCGTGATGTCGTTGATCGCGTCGATCAGCACTTCGGCTTCCAGCCGTCGCGGCAGATAGCTCGCGAAATTGGCCATGGCTTCCGGGGATGAATTGCGGGGAATGGAAGAGAACTGGTACGTCTGGGATGTGAGAATAATCCGATAGAGATGCCGCAGATTGTAGCCACTCTGGATCATTTCCTTTTCCAGGTAGGCGAGGAGTTCCGGATTGCTCGGCGGGTTATCGTCGCGGATGTCGTC
>NZ_JACIYL010000862.1 GCF_014359955.1 Thermogutta sp.
TCTGTCTCTTTTCTACAGATAGTGCCGAACGACCTGCTTCGATTTTTGTATTATTCTTCTTCTGTCTCCACTTCTTCATCAAGGACAAGGTGACAGTAGCTTTCATAACGTCGTTCGTCGATCCAGCCATCTGCCACAGCATCCTTGACTCCGCACTCCGTCTCCTGAATGTGGAGGCAATTGGGGAACTTACAACGGTTGACGTACGGGCGGAGATCGCGAAAGTAGTTGGCTACTTCTTCCGGCTCCAGATCCCACGGTTGAAAATGCCTGATCCCAGGTGTGTCAGCTACATATCCCCCGAAACGGAACCGATAGAGGCGGGCTGTGGTTGTCGTGTGCCGTCCTTTTTCGGTGTCCTCGCTGACCGGAGCCGTGGGGATTTTAAGGTCGGGATCGAGTGCGTTGAGGAGCGAGGATTTACCCACCCCACTTTGACCTGCCAGGACGCTCACGCGGTCTTTGAGAGTGCGGATCAGGGCCGTCAATCCAAACCCGCTCAGCGCGCTGACCAAAAGCACTCGGTAGCCTAATTGGCTGTAAAGCCCCACAAGCGGCATAAGGTCTGCCCGATCGACCAGATCCACCTTGTTGATGCAAATAACGGGTTCCACCCCTGACTTCTCCGCAGCCACAATCATCCGGTCGATAAGGTGAGGTTTGATCCGCGGCATGGCCGCGCTGCTCACGATGAGCACCTGGTCGACGTTACTGACGATCACATGCTGCTTGCCCTTCGATTCCCGGCTGATACTACCGTGGCGGGGCAATACCGATTCAATGACACCCTCGCCCGGATTTTCTGGGAGGGGATAAAAATATACTTTGTCGCCGGTCACCACAACGTGACGCTGGTCCGTGGCCAGCCGCTTGAGAAGCCGTCTCACCACGCAGCGATATGAATTCCCCTCCTCATCTTCGACAAGGCATATCAGCCCTTGAACGGCGATGACCCGACCGAGCCTGCTATCGGGATGCCGAGCGGGAAGCACCACGGGGAGCGGAGACTCGCCTTCTTCGGACAGCTCTTCTCCGATGACGGTCCCCCGGCGGGTGAGCTCGTTTCTCCCGCCGACCCGTTCCTCCCGCACCAAATCGTCATCGAGGATGTCTTCTTCGTTCAGAACCCGATCGGTGAGATCTTTGTCCCTGGTTCTGGGGGCACGGTTCTTCCGAAACTCAACCCGGTACTTCTTCCTGCGGTCTTTACCCATCTAACCCGTGACGCGCCACTTCGGCCGTCTCCAGTAAGAAATTATTCAGGGTACGGCTGTCGCAATTCCTGCGGTTCTCTCGGGTTGCGGCGAGCTACCGCGAATGCGGTCCCGGACGCCGTCGCAAACCTTCAAGAACATCGTACCGCGGTTCATCATGATCGGAAAGAGTTTCCTGTTTTTCCTTGTCCGTCCCTGGTTTCGACGGCGTCGCCTCCTCTTCGGTTCGCTTCGGTTTGACCAATCCTGCCCGTTCCAGCAGAGACCGCGCGAAAATGTCCTGTTCCAGGGTATCGGGAGGAGGTGGTCCCACCGCTCCCAGCTCAATCGGATTGTACCGGATTTCGTATTGATGCTTGGCGATCGAGAGAATCGAACCGGGGTCGAGTCGGCGCTCTTTCACCCGCACCCCGTTCACTTTGATGCCGTTCGTACTGTTCAGGTCTCGCACGTACCAGTATCCGGAGACCACGAACAGTTCACAGTGCTGGCCGGACACATTCGAGAACCGAAGAACGATGTCGCAATTCTCTCTGCGTCCTACGATAAGCCGCTTC
>NZ_JACIYL010000863.1 GCF_014359955.1 Thermogutta sp.
TGCCAGCGTCCCTGGACCTCATCCAAATCCGCGGATTGCCATCGTGGGGAGTGCGATGCAACCACCTTCAAACCCGGCCCCACGTTCACTACCAGGTCCTGGCGTCCCACTCCAATGTCGCTCAAGTGGACCGTGGGGAGGCAAATCCCACCCGGCGTTTCACCCATCGCCTGGAAGAACTCGGCCGTGACGATCTGATCCGAGGGCACCGGGCCCGAAAAGGTAATGTTAAACACCTGTTGATCCACACCAGAAAGAAGCGGCTGGACCTGCACCGGCGACCCCGCGGTGAGCGCTACCAAAGTGAGATCGGGATCACACACCAGTTGAAGTTGATTGCGTGCCAGGCCGAATGAACGAAGTTTCCAGCGGACAGTCCAGTGGAATCCCTCGGGCCGAAGATCCAGAACGTAGAGCACATCGCTTTCCGGCGAGGTGTCGCCGAAGAGCGGTTGTCCGGTTGTCCAGCGGATGACAAGTTGATTTGCGGGTCCGAGTTCAGCGGTCCAGGCTCCGCTTTCCGGGTCGCGTTCCACACGTCCCAGAGCAGAGGGCACCTCCACGCGGAGAACATCAGGAGAAGCCGCGAGTTCCAGCCGGGCATTCATGACGGGCGGGATCGCTCCGGCCACCTCTGTCACAGTGCCTTGAAGAGACGGTCGGATTGTGAAGGGGATGCGCAGTCGATGTCGCCCCGGGTCATTGATCGTCAGGCGGAGGCGCCCCGAGTTCCACGTGGCCGATGTCGGACGGCCATCCACCAGAAGCTCATCCACGCTGGGTACCAGAATATCGCTGCCCAGGGGAAACTCCAGGGTCACCGGTGCCCCACTCAGGAGGCACTCGCACGTCAGATTAAAATCAGTGATTTCCCAGCGATCACCAGTATTCGCGGGAGAGAAAGTACCCCTGTAAACCGCTCCGGTAAATTGCCAGCCAGGCGGTGTCTCGTTGAGGGGACTCACCCGCCGCTGGAGTTGTTTGTAAAACTCCTCCGGCACGTAAACTTCCTGCCCAGCGGGACGCCCCTTCTCGTCCACCGGAATAAAAACGCGATAAACCGGTGACGCCGGTACGGAAGCAGCGCCTCCTCCGCCGGCCGATCTCTCGGGAATCGCTCCAGAAGGCTGCTGAGCGAACGAGCGTGCATCTCTTCCACCAACCGCGAGACTCACAAGGGACGCCAACAGGAGCATAACCATGCCCGCTGTGCCCCACCTCGTCCCGCTTTGATTTTGAGGAGCGACCGCGTGTGCAGAAAGCTGTTCCGCAGATGCAAGCCGGAACTGGGATAGAGGAACTGCTTCGCCCGGCTGCTTCACAGCCTCCCAGTCTGCCCGGGTGAGGGAGACGACGAAGGCCAGGACTGTTCCGAGAAATGCCCCGGAGAGTGCGGGCGCGAAAACTCCTGGCACAAACGCGACCGCCACCGCGGCGGTGAGAGCCAGTCCAAGCAGCACGCGCCGGGGTATGCGGAATGCCACCACGAGAAGGAACACAAGACACGTGCCCAGCCACCGCAATCCCGTGATAAGGTCCACCGGCATGACGAGCACCAACAAAGGCTGGGATTCCGCCAGCTTCTTTTCGGGCAAGGCGCTGGCGTTCCAGCCCTGGCGGGCAAAAGCCAGACCGGTCTCGACGGCCGTTCCCCGTGCGACGAGTGGCCCTTCAGCGGGCAGGTCGTTCCAGATCCGCACGCGGCAGAATCCCTCGCCGCCTTCGGTAAGCCGGGAGAGTTCGATGTCTCGAATCCATTCGCCTTCCGCAGCCAACTTGTAGAG
>NZ_JACIYL010000864.1 GCF_014359955.1 Thermogutta sp.
TGACTATCGTTCCTGACGTGAGCACACATGAAAGAATGTGTGCTGTTTCCCATAAATGTGGTGTTCCATGCTTAACAGCCGTTGGCCTGCGATTCAGCTCCGACTTGCCGCACTTGGGCTGGGCATTCTCTGCTGGCTCCTGGCCATTCACACCTATCGGGCACTGAAAGGTGCCGCCAGTCTGCCCGTGCAGGTGACGGTCTACTCGCGGAAACCTGTGGAACGTGGCCTCATCGAGCTATTTCAGATCACCCGCAGTGACGCCATCATCCCCGTCTGTCTGGAATTTCCTGGCCATTCGCGAAACGACCAAGGGACGACCGCTCCATCCAGCCCGTCCGGACGAGCGGTACCGCAAGCTGTCTTCCGCGAGGGGTTGGAAAGCTCTTTCTCATCCGCGAATGACCAGGCCGGGTCGGACGCACTGGCGGAGAACTCTGTGCCTGCGTGGTGGACCGCCCCGGCAATGAGTCAGCAACAGTGGCACTGGACGATCAGGGGATCCTGGGTCCGATCCCTCCGCCTGCAGGTAGCAGGGGACTTTCATCGAGACATTGAGAGAGTGGTCATTGTTTGCGGCAGGACGTCCCTGCGGATTCCGGGAAACAAACTCGCATGGGAGCGGGCCAGGCAGGCCGGGCCGACCTTGGAACACGATCTGCCGCCTTCCCAAGAGTTTTTCATGTGCAATTTGCCGTGGGAAGGGGATCTCTCGCGTTCCGTCCTACCACGGTTTTCTGGTCTGTGGAATTATCCCGGCGATTTCGCCCTGATGGGCCATGTTCTCGCGGGTTTCGTCAAGCATCCCAGCACGTGGTTCTTTGTCCTTTGGGGGGCGGTGGCTGTCAGCGCGTTCGATGTGTGGAAGAGAAGAAAAATCCTACGAGCGGAGTTTCTCGCCGAGAAGATCATTCCAGCACACGATTCGGCACGCGGCGGATTGCTCTGGGGGGCAGGGGGGTTTTTCCTGGTTGTCATAGCTGCTGCCTATCTTGAGACACGCGAGCCACGCTATTTCCTTCAGGACGACAACTTTACCATCTTCTACCCCGTCATCAGCCGGGCGTTGAAAATCGCGGCCGATGGCCGGTTTCCTCAGTGGACAACTTACCAGTTTCTGGGCATGCCGCTGGCCGAACTGGGGACATTTGCGCTGACATATCCTCCCACGTATCTCGCCTACTTTTCGGCCCGTGATCTGCTGGGTGATCCCACCTGGTGTGTGGACGTTTTTTGCTGGTTTCATCTCTTTCTGGCATATTGGGCGATTTTTTGGTTGCTGTCCCAGGAAGGGATAATCCCTCCTCTTCGCATGTGTGCGTCGGTGTGCTGGGTCCTGTGTGGGTACGCCCTGATCGCATGCCGTTCCTGGTATTACATGTCTCCGGTTTTTCTTTTTGTCCCATTGCTGGCTCTTCAACTTCGCAAACTGGAAAGTTTTCAGGAGCCGTTTTTCCGTTCCAAACTCCACATTTGGAAATGGACCCTCGGCACGGGGTTTCTTGCCGGGCTCTTCTACCATGCAGGAAATGCCCAGATGTGGCTGTACACCATCCAGCTACTGGGCGTGGCAGTTGCTGTGCGGGGTTGGGAATGCCGGTGGTCTGTTCGTCGCTGGGCGATCCTGGCATCGGCCGCCCTTGTCGCCATCGCCGTGGCTGCCCCGCTCCTCGTTCCCCAACTCCTTGTGGTCTCGCAGGTCGAGCGTCCGCCGGGTCCTCATGAGGGTATTTTCGACGGCCTGCTATGTCTCATCCTTCCGTATCCGATTGCTCAGGCAC
>NZ_JACIYL010000865.1 GCF_014359955.1 Thermogutta sp.
ATGGCGAGACCAGGTTTCAGGACCTTCCTCTGGGCAGCGGGCAGTTTAGAGACCTCACCTGGATCGGCTGGTGCAGCATGGCGCAAACGGCAACCAATATCTACATCGATCGGGTGATTCTCCAGAACCAGGTGCCGTGACATCCGCGTGACAAACGGAGCGAGCAGTTTTTCGCCGCTTATCACCGGCGATTGTGCCGTGGCATGGCAAGGCTGGGTGTTTCAGAACCACTGCCTCTTTTCCACCGCGTATGTCTGGTAGAAATCCTCGTCACTTTTCGACAGGTAAATGATGCCCTCCACGAGCCCGATGACACTCATCACCAGCGTGGAAATCCCCATGGTGCAAACTAAACCCACCAGAGACACGAGGAGCATGATGACGCCTGCGGAAGTCAGCCCAAGAATGAACTTGTGAATTCCCAAGCCACCCAGCAGGATGCCGCAGACGCCCGCGGCGGTCTTTTTCGATACAAAATCTCTCACATGCGGGGGAAGAGGTGGTGGGCCACCCGGCCCCATTCCCGGCATCATCGCAGAGGGAACCGGCGCCTGAAATTTTCCCTGGCAGACTGGACAGGCACAGATCGCCCCGGCCTGTGACGCGGGAATTTGCAGAGCCACCCCGCAGTGCGGACAGGAGACTGTTATGCCCGGTGGTGGAACACTCGGCCCCGGAGAAGCTGCCATCGTTTGTCGTCCTTTCGTATCGGGAGCGCACCCTCTCCCCTCAGTATAACCAAACCGGCAACGTTCTGCGGCATTGATTTGCTGGGCGTACTGGGGCTGCCCGGATGGGGCCAAACGGGGACCGGATCCCTCGGCGGGCAGCGAAAGCAACCGTCACAGGCACAAGGGACGGACACCTGTTGGGAGTCCGTCACGCCTGTTTTTTGACAGCATAGCCGGGAAAATTGCGATTGCCACAATGGGGGGGTAAGTGTAGTATGCCTTTCGAAGCGATCCTTCGTAAACTAGGAGTTTTGGGAAGAGAAAATGGGGGTGGTGCCGAGCCGGAACAGCATGATCCAGAAGTGTCCCTAAGGCTATGAATCGTTCCGTGGTTGAACCTTTGGAAGGTCAGAAAGAGACGCTCCTGACACGGAGCTTCATTGCGCTGCTGATCACGCAGTTTACGGTCACGCTCAATGACAACATCCTCCGCTGGCTTTTCATCCCGATCGGAAAGGACCTCGCCCAGAGCCAGCTCGGGGAAAGTGCGGACATTGCCCGGGCGGCAGGTTCGTTTATCTTTTTGCTCCCGTTCATTTTACTGGCGGGTTGGGCAGGGGCCGCCGCCGACCGCTTCAGCAAGCGCAGTGTGTTGGTGGGGGCCAAGGTCGCGGAAGTGATCGTCATCCTCATGGCGGTCGCCTCGATTTTGATGGGTAACATCTGGGCGATGGCGGTGGTTCTTTTCCTGGCCGGTGTGCACAGCACGTTTTTCAGCCCGGCCAAGTACGGCAGTATTCCCGAAATCGTGGGTCCGCGGGCGATCTCCGCGGCGAACGGCCTGATCGGGCTGACCACGATGATCGCTGTGATTGTGGGCGGTTCCCTGGGAAATTGGCTTTACAGTCTGACGACGTTACCCGATCCCGACCTTGCCCGAAAGCTGGGAATTGGTCCGGGCCAGTATCGCTGGTGGATCCATGCAAGCAGCCTTTTGGCAATCGCAGTCGGTGGATTGCTCGCCGCTCTTTTCATTCGGCCGTTGCCCCCTGCCGATCCTGCGCGGCGGATTCCCATCAACCCATTTGCCCAGTGTTTTCG
>NZ_JACIYL010000866.1 GCF_014359955.1 Thermogutta sp.
TATGTGGACAGATCTTATCCCATCACACCCGTGTTCGCCAGTGCCAAGAATGTGCCCAATGGCTTTTGGAATAACGAGCCGTTGATCGCTCGCTTGGTCGCTGCCTTTGCTCCTAACGGTCCAGAGGCCGAGGCATTGAATGGCAATCATCCAACGAAGACTGTTCTGCAAGTCTCGTATGAGTCTGTTAACACATCAGGGAATACTGCATCCGGAGGATTTGTTTCCCCGCAGTTAGCCAGCGAATTGTTTGGTCGAGGTAGCCATTTCTTCTGGGAGGGGAACTACGCACAAGCCCTGGAACTCTTCGACATGGGTTTGGGGATTAACCCCGACGATGCACGCCTATGGTATTTCAAGGGCTTTTCAGAAATGGCTCTGAACAGGATGGACGATGCGGAGCGTTCCATCGTCACAGCGATCGTCCTGCATGAAAAGTCCAGCAACACGCGAGAGATTGCACAATCACTGGAAAGGGTTCAAGGGAGGTTTCGGGCTGTGATTGAAAAACTTCGCCCAAAGGCAGCGCTGGCATTAAGGACAACCCGAGTCACAGGCCCCAAGGCTGCGACCTTGCCGCCCGTGGCCAGTGATGCGCGGCCAATTCGGTAAAACACCCAGGCCTTTTTTGGGTAATTCCAAAGCTGGACCACTATTCATCGCGAATAACGCGGTAAAATGTCGTCACAGGCGACACGGCAATGGGAGTCGCATTGCCAATCCTTTCGGCGGTCGGTGTTATTTCTTGCCTGTTAAGCAGGCCACCGACATGGCGTGATATGTATTGGCGGGATGTCCCCAAGCCGCAGAGTTCTCGTTGAGTCAAAGACGATGCAGCGGGGCATCCTAAGGACTGCTCACTGCCCCGGGCTAGCTTGCTGTAGCGCCCGGTTGACGGCCAGCGACCTAGTCCTTCGAGCAGCAGGATCTCAACGCACCGTCCTGAACGTTTTAGTCGGGCAAAACCTCCCGTTTACAAAAACTATACTAACGGAATTCGGATTTAGAAATCGGGCCGACCGTTGCAAAGCACAGACGGCCAAGTATGATTTATTATGTGTGTTTCCGGGGTACCTGTCCGGAGAGCGGGAATGAGCCAATATCAACGACGCGAAAACATTGGGGCAACGAGCGCCGAAGAGGCACGTAAGGTTTCGCGGGGGCTTCTTGGGGAGGATGGTGGTTGGGACCTCTCGTCGGAGGGTGGTGCGGCCCTCTGGCGCACCGTGCGGGATGGCGTACGTTATCGGCCGCCGCCTCTCCCAGAAGGTGTCCCTTTTTGGCGTCAAGAGGCGCGGTCGCGCATTTTGTTCAAAATGCCGATTGGCGATCCCGCTTCTCGGGTTTTCACTCTCGCCCAGTATTGCGACAAACTCCGCGGCCGGGAAGACGAGTGGCGTCGGATCCCGGCGAACTCGCCGATAATTCCTGAGCCGCTTCGTCTGCTCGACGAAATAGTGGATAAGGTACTGGACCTTGTTGAGTATCTCCATGGCCAGCGACATACCGTTGGATTACTGGCCCCCGAAAATATTGTGGTCCTGGAACGGGACGATGGAATCACAGTAACCTTTTCCGATTTGGGATTCTATTGGGACGATCCGCTGGCACCCACCGTTCCGGGATGGCTTCTGTCAGATTCCAAAATCAATCCACACGCGCTGATTTGGGAGAACCCCCGGCGACAACTGGAAGAATTTGACAGCGATCGCGATTTGCGCATTCTTGGGCGGGTTTTTTGCTCAGCCCTCTTGGGACGGCCGTATCGCGA
>NZ_JACIYL010000867.1 GCF_014359955.1 Thermogutta sp.
GAGAAGTTTTATCCGGAGTTGATTCCCCATGCGTCGAGCTGTAAGTCCCCAATGAGCATGCTTTCGACACTGGCGAAGACATATTACGCCGAACGAAAGGGAATTCCGCCCGAAAAAATTTTCATGGTGGCGGTGATGCCCTGCGTGGCGAAGAAATTCGAAGCCCAGCGGCCGGAACACCGCATGCCCGACGGTCGGCCGTACACAGATGCCGTGTTGACCACGCGCGAACTCATCTGGATGATCAAGTGCTACGGCATTGATTTCACAAGGCTGCCCGATGGGGAGTTCGACGCGCCTTTGGGAATCGCATCTGGAGCCGGCGATATTTTCGGAACGACCGGCGGGGTGATGGAGGCAACGCTGCGGGCGGCCTCACGGATCCTTACGGGCAAGAAGCCCGATCGATTGGAGTTTACTGAAGTTCGTGCCGTGGAAGGCCTCCGTGATACCTACGTCGCGATTGGAGAGCGAAATCTGCACGTCGCTGTGGCTAACGGTTTGAACAACGCCAAAGAGATTCTTAATAAGGTGGTATCCGGAGAGGATCATTACGACATTATCGAGGTGATGGCCTGTCCGGGCGGCTGTATCGGAGGCGGAGGACAACCGTATCCTCCCGAGGGTTATCACATCCTCGATCCAGCCCTGCTGCGGAAGAGGGCCAGCGCTCTGTATAGCATCGACGGCGCCAAGCAACTCCGCGAATCGTACGAAAACCCCGCTTTGGAAGAGCTTTACGAAACCTATCTGGGAAGCCCCGGTTCAGCCCGGGCCCACCAGCTTCTCCATACGAGCTATCGACCGCGATTGCCGAGGGGTATCCGATGAACACACACCACACCTGCACGTCCACGACTGACAACTGGCCCGAGGTCAAAGCCGTTTCAGAACGGATTCTCGGAGAGGACCTCGTTCAATTTATTGAAGAATGCCGAAAGAGCCCGGAGCCGCACAGTCAGCTCATTGCGGTTTTGCACCGGGTCCAGGCCAAGTTTGGATATCTGGGGGCGAGCCATCTTGATGCGGTCGCCCAACTCATGCAGATTCCGGCGGCAAAAGTCTCGGGTGTTGCCAGTTTCTATCATTACTTCCGCTTGCAACCACGAGGAAAATTCATCATTAATCTGTGCCTGGGGACCGCCTGTTACGTGAAGGGGGCCGATCGACTTGCGGAAAAGCTCAAAGACGAGCTCGGGATTCATTTCGGAGAAACTACCTCCGATGGACTCTTCACGCTGGAAGGTGCGCGGTGTCTTGGCGCGTGCAGCCTCGCTCCCGTTCTCGTGATCAATGATGAAATGCACGGTGCCGTCACACCGGATCAGATTCCCATCATTCTCGACCGCTACATCAAGCGTGCCCGGGAAGAAACCCAGGCAACTCCGTGAACCTGACTGATCTTCGTGCACGATCCGGGGAGGGAGTTTGCGCTTTTTAAAAAGGCGGGCTTGCGCGGTTGTGTTCGCTCAGTCCAAAAGTACACTGCGCAGACCGACCAGCAGGTCCCAGTGCTGCGTCGGCTTCGGCAGGATGCGTATCCGCGGCCAATTCTTGGTGAACTCGAAATCCTCACAAATGGGAAAGCCTGCCAGAAGGACCCAGCCGCAGCCCTGGGGTGATGCACGGTACGACCTGACGATCAGCCGCTGAATCTGACGAACTTCATCGGTGTTCGCTCCTCGGACGTCATAGATCGCAGCCTGTACGGGGCGCCAGTGTGCCAGGGCCTCTTCTGGTGTGGCTACCAGCACCGGAACGGACCACC
>NZ_JACIYL010000868.1 GCF_014359955.1 Thermogutta sp.
GCTGGGCGCCCAGTGTCGTTTCTGCTCCGCAGCGGGCATCTGGGTCCGCCACCACGCGATGCAACCCTCGGGCGGGCCATGCCAGGACTCCGCGGAGTAATCAAGGCGTTTCCAGGAGTTTCCTTCTGGCACCAAAACAGAATAAAAAACCTCGCCGGGTTTGAGCTCTCGGCCGGTTACCGCACAGTGACGTGTGCAACGCTGTATTTCGAAGTCGATCATACGACCTCTCCATCGTGTGTTCGCCTGCCGTCAACCTGGCCCGGGCTTTCTAGGGCAGCCACGCAGCCAAGTGAGCTTCACAAACTTCAGGGTGCTGCCCCACATGTCCCTATAATTAGGGATCCACGGCCACCCTAACGCGCATCAGGGAGACTGTGGGCCAGTTCGGCTCTCCCAAAGGGGTGGAAGGGTACCGAAATTCGCGGCCGCGTTCAACACCAGCCGTTCCTTTATCACCGCCAGAGGTGCCTGGCTTTTAGCACCGTCGGCCCATATTATAACCGCACAATCTGGTGCGCTTTTGCAACGGTCCTCCCAATTTCCTAAGCGGGACGACAGATGTTATCGACAAAACGCCCGCATCTGCAAAGCCAAGACGTCGCAAAGGTTCACGAATTTCCCCGCCCGGAGCACGCGACCGCCGTGCCCCAGGAACGGATCCGTGTGTTGCGGGATCTACCGATTCGACCCGGGCGACCGGTTCTCTGCTGGATGGGCGTCCAGCATCGTTTGAGCTGGAATTTTGCTCTAGATCGGGTCCTTGAGATTGCTGAAACCTGCCAAGCCCCGCATTTACTGCTTGTGGAGACACCGGCCCCATTTCAGCGGTTGACCCTCCGGCATCTCCGTTTCTGGTGGGATGCTGTCTGTGAGCATGCCACCGCTCTCTCGGCATGGGGCCGGAATTTCGTCGCAGGCTGTCCCCGGAACTGGGAAGGTTTCCTGGAACGCCTTCTTTACGCTGCGTCGCACTGCGGGGCGTTCATCGTGGATGACTTTCCCTACCACGAGTTCCGGGAACTCCTCGGCCGACTCGGTAAAAACGCACGGTGCCGGGTGGAGGCCGTGGATTCCTGTGGTCTTCTACCCCTGGCGGTTCATCCGAGATGCTTTCCCACGGCGCGGGGTTTTCGCCGTGTCGTGCAGGAACTTCTTCCGTCCTGGGTGCGGCGCCTCCCTGATCCCAGACCCCTCTCCGATCGATGGCGGCAAGCGCACTCTGCCGTCGCCGTTGACTGGTGGCCGCCGCTTACTCCAGAAGAAATGGGGGAGTCTTCGGGAGGCTCGCCGAACTTTGATTTTGCGTCGATTGATCAGACCGTACCGCCCGTCCAGGTGTCCGGCGGTTCGATGGCAGCCCGTGCCCGCTGGAAGCATTTCCTGACGCACGAAATCGCTCACTACGACAGCCAACGCAATCATCCCGACGCCGAAGCGACCAGCGGCCTGTCGGGGTATCTCCACTTCGGGATGATTTCCCCTCACGAGTTGGTGCGCGATATTTTCGACCGCGCAGGTGAGTTGGGTTGGTCGGAGAAAAACTATCCTCTTTCGTCAGCTGATGAAAAGTCCGCTGCGAAAAATTGGTGGGGGCTCCCATCAGGATTGGCAGAATTCCTCGATCAGCTCCTGGTATGGCGAGAAATTGGTTTCAATTTTTGTGTCTTTCAGCAGGACTACAAGTCGTGGAACTCGCTTCCGGAATGGGCGAGACGGACGCTCACGATTCATCGGAGGGACCCCCGTCCGAAAAT
>NZ_JACIYL010000869.1 GCF_014359955.1 Thermogutta sp.
TAGGGAAGCCCGCGGAGACGACGCCAGAAGATAACGTGGCTTTCGCCGCCTGTGCGATTTGCCTGGCTTCCGCGGTACGTTCAGCAAGAGCCTTCAAACGGGTTACCTGGGACGGAGACAGCGGTTGGGTAGTCAAATAAGCCAAGGCATCTTCAAGGGGCTTGAGATCCCACGTTGTCGGGTCCTGTGTCAGCATTCTGTTAAATTGGGCTTCGATATGGTCCAGGCGTGCATTCACAGATACCTGGCCTGATGCGGGAGCGGTGACACTGCTGAGAGTGGCGGGTGTAGTCGAACGGCTCTCGGTGATCCCCCGGGATTGGACGGCAGCGTCTGGGTGGAGATTCAGTCGGGCTGCAGGATTCCCCGCCGGTCGCCAACCATCCCCCTGCCCCGGCCTGTTTGTCTCGTCCGGCAGTAGATACGATGTGGGTTCCACAGGGCCGTTGTTTTCTGCCGTCTTGTTTTCCAGGCGGGCAGGCAGCTGCTGCGAGGTTGTCCCTCCCTGGTTTGGCCGTGCTGGCGGAGCAGAGGTGGGCACGGTGAGTTCCCTCAATTGGGACGTCATGATCCACACGGTTTGACCATCAGCCAGACGGACAGCCGACCAGCCGCTGGAATCATCCAGAATCCATTCGACCACGTCGCCGGGATGCATCGTCGCGGCGAAAGGGTAGGTTTCGCCGGGACCAGTTCGTCCTGAGATGGATTTCCCCAGTGCGCCAGGGGCGACCTGTCGCCACACCTGATCCGGAGGAATCTCCCCCCGACATATCAGCGCGGCGAAAAGAACAAGAGAACCTGCCAGGAGTGTCAGCCTGACGAGTTCGGCGAAGCCGCGCCGTCCGCGCTGGCCTGACCGTTCAACGCCAGGTTGGTTCAGGGAATGGCCGGCAGTTCCTGGCGAAAAGGCCATTGGAACGCACTTTCGATCTCGCCGGACGACGAAAGCGCAGCCGATGCTGGTCAACTGGGTGAAGTGTTGCGGGTGTGGGAGTCGCCTCGGCTGGCCGTCGTCGTCGGGCGGGCCTCCTGCCTTCACCAAGAGGTGGACGTAGCGCAATGTCAAGCTCTGGGTGTTCCTGTTTTGCGGCGATGCAGCGGAGGCTGTGCCGTGGTCATCGGGCCGGGCTGCCTGATGTATTCCCTGGTGGTTCAGTTGGACGCCCGGCCTGGCTGGCGAAGGGTCGATCATCTCCATACCCAGGTTCTTGCACGGCTCGGAGACGCGCTCTCGGTTAACGGGGTGCGTGTGGTCCGGGCGGGAACCAGCGATTTGGCCATCATCGGTGACGGGCCACCGGACTGCGGGGATGGCAGGCACTGGCGCAAGGTCTCGGGCAACAGTGTCCGTTTCGGACGGCGATGCGTCCTCTATCATGGAACGATTCTCTATCGATTCGATTTGGAGTGGATAAGCAGGCTTCTCCGGCAGCCGCCGCGAGAACCGGGTTATCGCGCCGGTCGCCCCCATGAAATGTTCGTGGCTAATGTGCCCCTCGAGCGCGAAGAGATGATCATGCGGATTCGGCGGGCGTGGTCGGCCGACGGCATTCTCCAGGACTGGCCAGAAGTGCACATGCGAGAGCTTCTGGCCAGTCGTTATTCCCAGGCGGCATGGCACTGGGAAAGATAAGCGATACACTCAGGGTGGCAAACGAGGTGATCGACCTGCACCCGGTCCGACCCATTTTTTTAGACCCATGAGACGCCATGGGGAACATGTTGGAGCAGCACTCCATGAATTGCCCCTACT
>NZ_JACIYL010000087.1 GCF_014359955.1 Thermogutta sp.
CGTGAAATGGCCCAAAACGGGCGAAGATAAGAGAACCAGCGACATTTGGATAAATACGTGCGACTGGCTAAGATAGAGTGTGGACCGGGAAGACAGATCTTTCCGGCCTGTGTGGGTGTTTTTGTCGGCTGTCAGGTCAACTCAAGGCGCATCGCAGGATAGCAGGAAAAGCGGATGGCTCTTCGGCGGATTGGTCAAATTCTTGTGGACCTGGGCTTCATCACGGAATCCCAGCTTGAAATGCTCCTTGAGGAGCAGAAACAGCATAAAGGCGAGCTCCTGGGGCAGATTGCGATTCGGATGGGGCTGATCAACGATGACCAGCTTGCCCAGGCGCTGGCGGAACAGTTCAACCTGCCGGTAGTTCAGCTCAACGAACTCACCATCCCACCGGAGGTCCTGAACCGCATCACCGAGCCGATGGCTCAGCTCTACAAAATCGTGCCTATTTCTTTTCATGATAACACATTGACGATCGCGATGTGCGAACCCCAGAAACTGTCCGTGATCGACGAGTTGCGGAGTTTTTTGGGGTACGAGATCCGGCCGGTGGTCACCACCGAGCGTCAGATCGAACAAGCGCTGCAACGCTACTATTCGGGGGCGGAAAGCATTGAGGGGATTATCGAGGAGTTGGAGAAAGACAGTGAGCTGGTCAAAGCGGCCCAGAGCTTGGAACAGGACGGCCCCATCGACCTGAGCAGTGTGGAGGCCCTCGCGGAGAGTGCCCCGGTCCGGCGGCTCCTCAACATGGTGCTCCTCATGGCCATCAAGGAGCACGCCAGTGACCTGCACTTTGAGCCGTTCGAGAACGAATTCCGGATCCGCATCCGCTCCGACGGTGTGCTCTACGAAATGGTTCCCCCGCCCCGGCATTTGGCGTTCGCCATCACCACGCGGATCAAAGTGATGGCCAACCTCGACATTGCCGAGCGTCGTCTGCCGCAGGACGGAAAAATCCGTCTCACGGTGGGTGGCCATCCCGTCGATTTACGGGTGAGCGTTCTGCCCACCATGTTCGGAGAGAGCTGCGTCCTTCGGGTTCTGGACAAGTCCGTGGTGATGCTCGACCTCAATCAGGTGGGGATGGACCCGACGACGCTGGCGCAGTTCCGGGAAGTGATTCACCGGCCCCACGGGATCGTACTGGTGACCGGTCCCACCGGTTCGGGAAAGACGACCACGCTCTATGCAGCGCTCAACGAACTGAACACCATTGAAGACAAGATCATCACCACCGAAGACCCGGTGGAATACACGATCGACGGCCTCGTGCAGATTCCCATCGATCCGGACATCGGAAACACGTTCGCCAATCTGCTTCGCGCCATTTTGCGGCACGATCCGGATATCATTCTGGTGGGCGAGATCCGTGACCTGGAAACGGCGGAAATCGCCGTGCAGGCGGCGTTGACCGGGCACATGGTGTTCAGCACCCTGCACACCAACGACGCGCCCAGTTCGATTGCCCGACTCCGCGACATGGGCGTGCCGCCGTTCCTCATCACGGCCACCGTGGAAGCCATTCTCGCCCAACGGTTGGTTCGCAAGATCTGTCCGGAATGCCGGGAACTCACCGTGCCTAGCACAGAGGCCCTGGCAGACTTGGAAATGACGCCCGAGGACGTGGTTGGAAAGACGTTTTATCGCGGTCGCGGCTGTGCCAACTGCAACAATACCGGCTTTAAAGGCCGCACGGGTATTTTCGAACTGATGCCCATCACGGAGGAAATCCGTGAACTTATTCACCGGGGGGCCTCGACGGAAGAGCTCCGGGATGCGGCCATCCGCGCAGGCATGAAGACACTGCGTCAGGATGGCCTGGAAAAGATCTACCAGGGGATCACCACGGTGGAAGAGGTCGTCCGCGAAACGACCATTGAAGCGTGATCAATGCCTATTTTGTGGCTTGAGCATCATCCGACTGAGCGGCAGCGAATAATAGAAAGGCAAGCGGTTCGGAAAGAGTGGGATCGGCTGAGTCGGGCGAGGTGACACATCCGGTGTCCCTGCCCCGCAGTGTGAGGACCAGGCCATGCCGAAGTTCCAGTTCGAAGCCATGGACGCCACCGGACAGGAGATCCGGGACGTCATTGAGGCGGCAACCCAGGAGGAAGCCGAACAGACGATCCGCCAGATGGGGTATTACATCACGCGGATCGCCCCACAGAAGGAAAAAAAGGAAAAGACCGCCAAAGCGAAATCGCGGAAGACGTTTTCCATTGGCCGGGTCAACGCCAAGACACTGACCACGTTCACCAAGCAACTCTCGGTGCTGCAGGACGCTGGGTTGCCGATTTTGCGAAGCCTGAAGATTCTCGAGGCCCAGGCCAAGCCCTCCCTCTTTGGAAGCCTCAAGAACTGTCTCATCGACGTCATCGAGGAGATCGAGGGTGGGGCGACGCTCTCCGAGGCCATGGCCAAGGCCCCCAAGGCGTTCGACCGGCTGTACGTCAACATGGTCAAGGCCGGTGAGGCCGGTGGTGCTTTGGAAGTCATCCTTCGCCGTCTCGCGGAATTTCAGGAACGGTCACTCTGGTTGAAGCGGAAGGTCAAAGGCGCGCTTGTGTATCCGATCGCCGTGATCGTGTTCGCGTGCCTCATCCTGACCTTCATCATGATCAAGATCGTGCCTCAGTTCCAGAAAATCTTCGAGGAATTTGAGACCGACCTTCCCGTCCCCACGCAAATCCTCATCAACGTGTCTCAGACGATCATCCACTGGTGGTTTCTGCTGCCGGGGATTCCGCTCGGCATCTGGTTGTTTATCAAGTTGATGAACATGTTCCCGTACTGTCGCTTCGGATGGGACCTGTTCAAATTGCGGCTGCCGATCTTCGGCCAGCTCGTGGAAAAGAACATCATCGCGCGAACCACGCGGACGCTGGGCACCCTGGTGGCCAGCGGTGTGCCCATCCTCGAGGCCCTGACAATCACGCGGGACACCGCCACCAATGCGGTGTTTGAGCGGCTGTACCAACGGGTGCTGGATGCGATTCGGGAAGGTGAAACGATCGCCAAGCCACTCAAGGACAATTCACGTCCCGGCTTCCATCCCGTCACGGCGTTCTGGTTCTTTTTCTTCCTGGGTGGACCGATCGGCTTGCTCCTGTACCTCACCCGGTGGAACAACCCCATCATGGAAGACATCGCCATCAATATGGTGGACGTGGGTGAGGAGACGGGCGAGCTCGACACAATGCTGTACAAGATCGCAGACAACTACGACGAGGAAGTGGCGATCATCACCGAAAGCCTCCTCAGCCTGTTTGAACCGGTGCTGATCATCGTGCTGGGATGCATGGTGGGATTTATCGTGATCGCCCTCTTCCTGCCGTTGATCGCACTGATTCAAAAACTGTCCGGTTGAGAAACAGGGTCTTCGGGAAGAAGACCGGCACGGAGGGACGACTCATCGGGCCAGCCAGCAACCGATGGTGCCTGGGCAAGGGCACCTTTCAGGTCGGGAGATTGTGTTCACTTGTGCAACACAGGCGTCTCGCTGGTGCGTGGGAAAAAGTTCTGCCCTTTAGCCCAACAGGGTCAGCTTCCCAGGACGATCCCCCACCGGGAGCGCTCGATGGTTATCCGCTTGTTTCGTCAATTGCAAAGAACCGGCGCAATCACGCCTCGTGATGGCGCGTTTTTGGCGACATAGACCGCCTGGTAAGGCAAGCCCCTTTACAATGATCGTGGAGACCAGACAGGCACGAAACTCGGGAGATCGGTTATGAACGGCGTAGAAATGGTGAGAATCCCCCCTCGGCCGGAGCATCGCCGGAAAAACAGGGGTTTCACCCTGGTTGAGTTGCTCACGGTCATTGTGATTATCGGGATTTTGATAGCGCTCATCTCGGCGGCCACCATCACAGCCCGTGCCAGGGCCCGCGAGGCGGCCATCTATACCCAGATCAAACAACTGGAAGCCGCCCTCATGGAATACAAGAACCAGTTCGGTGAGTTTCCTCCCGATTTTTCGGGTCCCAACCGCAATTTGGACATTGAACGCCACATCCGGCGGCGATGGCCGAGATTCAGGGTGGATACCTCGGATCCCACCGTCATCAATTCGCCCACCCCGCTCTACGAGACGCTGAAGAAGCGGCTTGCCAGCGAGTACAACATCGATCTGGACGCGCTCGATGCCCGCAGCGCCCTCGTCTTCTGGCTGGGGGGTTTGCCCGATATCAAGCCGGGCGATCCCTTCCTGCAACCGGGGAGCGTTTACAAGCCGGTGGGATTCCACGCGGATGAGGCCAATCCCATCCAGCGTGGCGAGCCGCGAGCAGGCAGCCTCTTTGAATTCGATCCAACGAAAATCGCCTGGACGGGATCACCCATCTCCGTCATGACCTACGTTCCTGACACCCGCATCGTCTCCGATTCCAACCAGCCGCCGAGCGTGGTCTATTTTCGTTCCGAGCGAGCCCCCGACGGCACCCGCACGTATGCAACCAAAGTCAACCTCATTCCTCTTGGCTGCGTGCCCTATCGAGTGAGTACAAGCGAAAACTGGCGGAATCCGGATTCGTTCCAGCTCATCCATCCAGGGCTGGATGGCGATTACGGTGGTCCGCGGCAGCCTGACCCAACCACCTGGCCGATCAGCGACAATGGCGTCAACTTCACTAAAGGTGACTACGATAACATCACGAATTTCGCCACCCGGCTGGAGAATGAAATCAAATGACGGGGAAGACGTACACCACAATCCGGTCTCTCCTCGGGCGAAGGCGGCGGTCCTTCACGCTGGCGGAGCTGATCGTCACCATCGTGATCATCAGCATTTTGATGGGGATCACCTGGGGAGCGATTCTCCGCGTGCGGCAGCAAGGTCGCGTGGCCAAAACCAAGGCCACGATCGCCAAGATCAACCAGATCATCATGGAGCGCTACGACTCCTATCGCACCCGCCGGGTTCCCGTTGACACCCGCGGGCTGCCTCCTCTGGTGGCGGCCAAATTCCGTCTCTGGGCCATCCGCTGCATCATGGCCTGGGAAATGCCGGATCGGCTGAGCGACGTCACCTGGCCAGCCAACGATCCCAATAACCTGACCCCGGCCGATGAAAATCTCCCCATTTCGCTCACGCTGACTTTGCCCAACGGGCAACCGGTCACCCGCTCGATGACGCGAACAGCTCTCGCCAGGCGGTATTTTCGTCGCTTCCTCCAGAAGATGCCGAGCGGTCAGCACTCGCCGGCGGAACTGCTTTATCTGATCGTGACGGAAGGGTCGCCGGGCAGCCGGGAACTCTTCGCGGAAAACGAGATTGCGGACACCGACGGGGACGGCTATTTCGAGTTTGTGGACGGCTGGGGCCATCCCATCTATTTCATCCGCTGTCCGGTGGCTTTTCCCGACTCCGATATCCAGCTCAGCCCCACGGCGAGTGCCGAGGAAAAGCAGGCCGACCACGATCCGTTTGATCCGCTCCGTGTCGATCCGGGAGCCTGGCGGGTGGTCCCGCTCATTTATTCCGCTGGTCCAGACGGGTTTTACGGATTGGACCTTCAGGGCCAGCTTGGATATTTCGCCAACTGGGATAAATGGTACACGCTTCCCGTGGGAGCACCCGCCGACGATCCCAACAATCCGGATGACTACCTCGGGTGCCATCAGGACAACATTCACAACCACCGTGCGGAGACCATGCCATGACCGGCTGGTGGGTGAGGATTCCTGTGCGTGAAAAGCCGATCCGCGACGGGCGGCACGGTGTGACGCTCATCGAGCTGCTCGTCGTCATCACGATTCTGCTCATCCTTCTTGCGGTGATGGTGCCGCGAATACGGCCGATGATGGAGCAGCGGCGGATTCGTGAGGCATCGCGAACGGTTTCGGCGTTCTTTTATGCCGCTCGCAATCGTGCCATGGAGATCGGTCGGCCGGTCGGCGTGTCCATCGAACGTCTGAAAATCCAGCCGGAAGCCGCGGTGACCCTACGGATGGTAGAAGAACCACCAGCCTACGCGGGAGATGTCATCGGGGCCCGCGCCATCGTCCGGCGGCTGGGAACGAGCACGGTCTTTCAGGTTCGCCTCAACACGGCCGAGGTCGCAAGCGTGCTCACCCAGACCCTTCCCGTGGCGGTGGGAGATGTCATCACGTTCGAATCACAGGGGGTGCGTTACCGGATTGTGGGCCTGGATCTGAACGGAGATGGCAATGCCGACGCAGATTCCGACAATTTGATCGGCGATCCCAACTTCCCCGTTCAGAGCACGCCGTTCGCGGTGCTTCTGGTGAAACTCGAAGATGTGGCGGACACACCCTGGCCGGCAACGACCAACCCGTCGGCTCCCTTCCCGCCTGAAAACCCCGCCAACGGGATCGGTTCGCGCCCGGTGACATTCCAGATCTATCGCCGCCCCGAATCGACCGCGGCGGCCCCCGTCCGATTGCCAACGGGAACAGTGATCGACCTGTATTCCTCGGGCACCGACAGCATGGTCATGATGGGAAATCCCAGTGGTTTCGTCCCTGTGGACCACAACACGAGCACTTCCGAAGTCGAAGATCCGACCCCTGTCATCGTGCTCTTTGCCCCGGACGGTCGCGTCCAGCGGGTGTTCTATGAGAACACGCAATCGGCAGTCACAGAGCCGATCTATTTCCTCATCGGGCGCTGGGAGCGGATGCCTGCCCTGGCAAGTGCACCACCGAACCCGCGAGGTCCGTCTCTGGCCGAAGACGGTCTCTACAACTGGCAGGACATCACCAATTACTGGCTGGTGATTAATCCCAATACGGGTTTGGCCGTTACTGCCCCGGTGAGCGGTACCACGATGGTCAATAACGTGAAGGTTCCCAACGATCTGTACGCGGCTCGCAATGATGCCCGACTGATGAAAGGCGTGGGAGGACGCTGAGGTGATTCATCCTGGGACAACCCTGACGCCAACGGCGACCCGCCCGGAACTCTCCCCCGCGGGGAAGCGCGGCGGCTTCAGTTTGCTGGAAGTCCTCATCGCCATGTTCATCCTCACGGTGGGGATGCTGGGGATCGCCGCCGTGGTGGTGATCGGCAATATGTCGGCGATGCGGGCGCTGATTGCGGATCGTACAGCCACCGTCGGGCGTAATGCCCTTTCTGAAGTCCGTGTTCGCGAATGGCTGGAGCCTGTGCGATGGCTCACCGTTCAGGGTTCACCGGTTGTGTCAAGTCGGGACCAGCCTTTGCCGCTCGGTGAGTCCTTCTGCATCGACCCCCTGTACATCGCCCAGATCAACAACCAGCAAGGCGCTGTGCCCAACGCTCGATCCGCGGACCTGGCCCGATTCCCTTACAATCCCCCGGGTACCGCATTGAGCATGCTTCGGGTTACCGTCAACATTGCGGCCAATCCAACGCTGGCGGCAAACGTCCAGGCGATCCTTATGAACCCGCAGATCTGGCAGCGTATCGTGGTGGGCGAAGATGACCTGGTGTTCGACCCAAGCCGACTGACCCGGCCACGGTTGCTGTTTCGAACGGACACGGGAGCGGCGGTTCCATTGCCCACTTTGCCAGGCGATACCGGGTCGGGCAATCCGCTCTATGCCGATTACCAGGGGATGTACTCCTGGATGATCACGGTGGTTCCCCAGGTGCCGAGAAGTCCCTCCGGCACGCAGAAATATCTCGTTTCTGCCGTGGTCTTTCGCGATCGCAATTTCCTGTGGCGCGATGATCCCGCAGCGGAAGTTCCCGGAGAGCGAGTGGCCACGGCGAATTTTCTGGGTGGGGGCGATCTGCGGCTCTCCATTCCCACAAGTCGCGTCGCGGATGCCGCTCAGGCCGACGCCTACCTGAGGGTCCCGGAGGGCCAGTACATTCTGCTGGCCGGGCGCGCCCTCGTCAGCAGCAACCCGCAGGAGTGGCAGAACGTGTTTCTGTGGTATCGGGTAGTGGCTGCGGGAGACGTGGTCAACCAGAACCAGAGTTATTTCCGAGAAATCACCGTGGCGGGACCGGACTGGAATATTTCCTGGTGTCTTCGCACCAATAACGATACCGATGGGGATGGCGTGCCCGTAGAAACTCAGGCCGTGCTGTGCACCAACGTTTACGGCGTGTACACCGAGGTGATCGACCCGGAAATCCTGAGCCGCGCGTCGTTCGCTGCTCGCTGAAGCGTCCCGGTGGGTGGGTCCCCGCCGAGATGCTCGGACGCACCGGCCAGACACGCCGCAACACATTCACGGCAGCCAGGGCCCGCCAAACGGCGAACCCATCCCGGATGTTTGAATGAGAGCGCGACAGCCATCCCGGTCGCCCAGGGCAGGCGGACCGGAGAGCAACATTCGAGGTACATGAACATGAGGATCCAGGCCAAACCGACACCACGAAAAGGCGTTGTCCTGCTTTTGACGCTGGCGATCCTCTCGGTATTCGGGCTGATTGTGCTGGCCTACGTGGTCCTGACGGGACACACCCGGCGGGGAGCGGAGGCCGCCAAACGCTTCCAGGAGCAGTACGACCCACCCGACCAGACGATCATGCAGGTAGCCCTGGACGTGATCCGCGGCTCCAATAACCCCCACTCCTCCATCTGGTGCCACAGCCTACTGGAAGACGTTTACGGAGAAAAATGGGTGGCGGGGGCGATCCCGCCCTTTTCTCCGCCGACCCCTCCCACCCTTATTCCCGTAGCTGGCGGACAGATCTGGGGTTTTCTTCCCAATTTCCCGAGTCCCGAACGATGGGTCGGTTGTCCGCTCACTTTCCTCACGCCTCCGGTAGCGGGAATCACCACGCGAATCGTGGACTATGATGCCGTCAACAATCGGCTCCTTGTGGTGGCGCCCGAGAGCGTTTCCTTTGCCGCTGTCCAGAACAAGTTGCAGAGTGGCCAGGTCATCAACTATCTCGTCGATGGTCGGGCCTTCTCGGGCACGGGCGTTGGATTTAACAACACGGATCGCCTGGCCGCTACGGATCTCCAGGGCATGCCCTATGCCCTTACCCCAAATGCCGCCGTCAGAGAATTTCTCCAGCAATATGCGGGCCCTGACGGCGTGCCCGGCACCGCAGACGATGGCCTTCTTTCTGCCAACGAAGACTACGATGCGGCCGACTACCAGAATATGTTTCTGGCGATGGTGCTGCCGCACCCTGCCACCGGAGAGTCGCTTGTGCCGGAACCGTCCTTCCATCGGGTGTCGCTCATCGCCTACTGGTTCAACCAGGCGATCAACGGCAACATCATCAACTGGGGCTCGATCAGCGACCCGGCCGTGCGGTTCAATTACCTTCTGCGTCCAGAAACAATCCCCGACCCCCAGGTGCGACGCCAGGTGGCCCTGTTTGAGCGGAAATTCATTCTCCGGCCTCTTCGCGTGTTCCACCCCAACTTCGACGGCAGTAATCCGAGCTACCAGCCGGGATTCGATGACACCAACAACGATGGTCAGCCGGATTCGCTCCTGAGCATCAATCCCAATTCATGGCGATGGGATGTGGACAACGATGGCGACGGCGTGCCGGACAGCATCTGGGTCGATGTGGGGCTGCCCATCCGTCAACTGCCCGATGGAAGGCGCTACAAGCCCCTCGCCGCCATCCTCTGCGTGGATTTGGACGGGCGACTCAATCTCAACGCCCACGGCTCGCTCGTCCAGGCCGACCCGCGGTATTATCAGCAGGACACCCTCAACGTCGATGGTGCTCCTGTGGGAGCGAACTGGATCCTCGCTGCCGGCCCGGACACCAACACC
>NZ_JACIYL010000870.1 GCF_014359955.1 Thermogutta sp.
AGCGTCCGAAACGCCTTCCCCGGTCCCGGCATCCGGTGTGGTGCAGAGCGGCTCGCTTCCTCACGTTCGGCCGGCTTTGGAAGTCGATCGTTTCGCGCCCCGGCCCGCTCTCATGCATCTTCTTCAGTCTGCGGGAGTCACCCTGCAGGCGTGTCTTCAGCGAATTGGGCAAAGCCTTCGTTCCAGCCCGCGACTGATCGGTTTCGCCTCCGGCGACCTCAATCAGGGGTGCACCACGACCGTCCTGGCCATCGCTTACGAACTAGCACGTGCTGGAGAAAAAGTCCTTGTTATCGACGGCTCACCCGACCACAGCCTGGCCGAGTCCCTGGGAGTTGTGGCGGAGCGCGGCTGGCAAGACGCGGTCCCCAGCAAACTGCCGCTGCGAGACGTGATGATCCGATCGGTGGAGGATGGCTTTGACATCCTGCCTTCCCGTCCCCCCCAGACATTTTCTCCTTCTTCGGCGGCAGGACTTCGCCTGATCCCAGAATGGCAAAATACCTATGGATGGATTCTGGTGGATTATGGCACTGCTTTTGTAAGTCGGCCGGTTTCCCAGTGGGACGAGGCTCAGGAGATCCGGAGCTTGCCCTCGCGGACTTCCGTGCCTTTGTCGGAATGCCGGGATTTCGTCGTCGTTCAGCGGATGGATTCAGTCACCTCGATTCTGCGTGAACTCCAGCAACGGGGACGCGTCCTCGGCGTTGTTGAGACATTCGTTCCTCCCACGGCGGAAGACAACTGTATCCTTTGCGAACGTGAGGCAGCATGAGCACAGGCCCGTGCGGTGGAAACACCGTTCGGTGGAGCGAATATGTACACGGCTTTCTGGAAACTTCGCGAACAGCCCTTTCGGAATGAGTTCCGCCCGTCATTCTATTTCCCAAGCGGCTCTCATCAGGCGGCTCTCTTGAAGGTGCGCTACGCCGTGGAGCAGCGCCATGCCAGCGCTCTTCTTGTTGGTCCGGCAGGAACCGGCAAGTCCTTCGTCACAGAGTTGCTTGCGGCATCACTTCACGAGTCATATCAGCCCATCGTCCGCAAAACAGCCCTTTTCGACGATCCCGAGGCGTTTCTCGTGGACCTGGCCGAAGAGCTGGGCGCCCCACCACGAGGGTCCGGATACACCGCCTTCCGCTATCTCGAAGACATCCTCACCAAAAATCGAAGCGAGGACCGCCACGGAATTCTGGTCATCGATAACGTGCATGTTTTCCAGCACCAGCGAACCTGGGAGGTCCTCCGTCACCTCATGACAATCACCGTGGAGGGTCAGCCTGGCTGGACCGTGATCCTCCTGGGACACCCCCTCGTTTTGCCGATCCTGGAGCAACTCCCGCATGTCGAGGAGTTGCTGGCCATCAAGTCTTTCCTGCGTCCCCTGACGGCTGAAGAAACCCGGGGCTACGTGGAACACTGTCTCCGGCAAGCAGGTGCCACGGGGTCGATTTTCACGCCGGAAGCCCTCGAGCGGCTTGCCGAGCTCTCCGGCGGTATTCCTCGCCGGATCAACAGGTTGTGTGACCTCGCTCTCCTGGTTGCCTTTGCCGAAAAATCAACCCGGGTGCACGCCCATCACGTGGAAGCGGTGTTTGAGGAACTCTGCGGCATTCCGGCGCAGTGACACCCTCTCGAGGGGCGACGCCCCCTTGCGCGATCTCTTCCAAAACAGGCCGGAAAACAACTTTTTTCTGTTCACAGAACTTCGCTCCACAACGCCGAAAAGGTCATCGATGGGCTGATCGGACCC
>NZ_JACIYL010000871.1 GCF_014359955.1 Thermogutta sp.
GCACGGTGATTGGGACCGGGTGGAACACAAGGAATGGGAAGCCCGGTGCATGGAAGTGTACGCCGCTCAAATCGATCGCATGGACCAGGGAATCGGACGGATTGTGGAGGCGCTGGAGAAGACCGGGCAATTGGAAAACACGGTGATCTTTTACCTGCAGGACAACGGGGCCTGTCAGGAGGCCATCGGTCGGACAGGAAACTGGCGGCGGCCGGTGGAACCTTCGCTGCCGCCCATTCCTCCCGATGTCATTCGCACGGAGAGCCGACCTTCCCAGAATCGCCGCGGTGTTCCCACCCTCACCGGGCCGTACATCATGCCGGGGCCGGAAGATACGTACATCTCATACGGCATTGACTGGGCGAATGTTTCCAACACGCCGTTCCGGGAATACAAACACTTCGTGCACGAAGGCGGCATCGCCACGCCGCTCATTGTTCACTGGCCGGCGGGGCTGAAGCGTCAGGGTGATCTCGAGCACACGCCGGGACACGTCATCGATCTGATGGCCACCTGCGTCGATCTGGCAAAAGCACAATATCCCACCGAATTTAACGGAAATAGAATCATTCCCATGGAAGGAGTCAGCCTCGTGCCGCTCTTTGAAGGTCGGCCCCTCCAGCGCAAGACGCCCCTCTTCTGGGAACATGAAGGCAATCGGGCGGTCCGCGATGGAAAATGGAAACTCGTTGCCAAAGAAAACAAGCCCTGGGAGCTGTACGACATGGAAGCCGACCGCACCGAAATGAACGATCTCGCTGCTCAGCATCCGGAAATCGTCGCGCGGTTGGCCGCTGCCTGGGAGGCCTGGGCTGCCCGCGCCAACGTCCTTCCTCTGGGAGCCTGGCGTGGCCGTCCCGAGGACCATTTTTCCCGGGAGAAGAATTTCGTCCTGCGGGCAAACGCCCGGCTGGAGCGGAGTCGGGCACCCTATGTGGTCGATAAGGGACTCACAATTGCGGTGCGGATAACGGCTCCAGGCGACCGCGGCGTGCTCGTCGCCCAGGGCGGCTCTGCCTGGGGATACGCCCTGTATCTCGACGCTGGCCGGCCCTGCTTCGCTGTACGCCGGAGTGGGGAACTGAAGACCATCCGGTCGGAAAAACCGTTGCCGCAGGAGGCCGGAACTTTGAAAGTCGTCTGGTCACGGTCCGGCGAAATCAGCCTGTTCTGGAATGATCAAATTCTTGCCCGGGCGGCCAATATCCCGCCGCTCACGACCATGCCGCAAGATGGTCTGGAGGTGGGCCGGGATGAAAAAGGTTTGGTCGGTGACTATCCAGCCAACTTCCGTTTTAACGGACGACTCGATCAGGTCACCATCACGTTGGAACCATGACCTTCCCACCTGCGCGGAGAGCGCGCCCCAGCACAATTCGGTGAGGGGAGATCCCGCACCGGGCGGGCCTCCGGACACGGATGACGCGTCGGCGCAGGCGAACGGAACGGGACGAGATAAGCGAACGGGCCGGGAGGGCAAACCATGCGCACCGCGACAAGCCGCTTTTATCCGATCCTGGTGACGGCATTGCTGCTGACGGGGGGCGTTTGTCTCGGTCACGCACAAGGGAGCGAGGCCGCTCCTGGAACCGTGGGCTGGACGCATTTTCGCGGTGGCGAGGCGTGTGGGGTCTTTCAGGGTGGGAAGGAGATTCCCGCGGTTCTCGCGCCGGACAAGCAACTTGTCTGGAAGGCCGAACTCCCAGGCCGCGGACCCTCATCGCCCATTGTGGTGGACGGTCACGTGGTGG
>NZ_JACIYL010000872.1 GCF_014359955.1 Thermogutta sp.
GGCTTTGTCTCGTCAGCGAGCCCGCTAACCGGGGCTGCCGGGAGTTGTTGCGGGCACCCTTTTCAGGTAAACCGTGAGCGACGAGTTCCCGAGTTTCATCTCGGTGGAACTTGCATCGGCCAGTGGCGCGAACTCGAACCGAACGGCGAGAGTTTCGCTCATGATCCAATCTTTATGGGCCAGCAGCGCCTGCCGGACCTCCTTGTCGTCTGCCACCACGCCCAGTTCGATCCGGTCAGTAAAGTCGCAGTCCAATTCCTTGCGCTGGTTCTGTACGGCATGAACAAAATCGCGCGCGAGCCCTTCGGCGATGAGCTCCGGCGTCAATTCCGTGGAGATGACCACGACCCCGACCTTCCCCTGGGCGGCCGTCCACCCGGGCTTGGCGTTCAAGCGGATTTGTATGTCGTCTTTATCAAGGACAATTTCCTGGTCGGCCAGAGGCACTTTTACCCTACCCTGTTCTTCGAGTTCCCGTAAGAGGGCACCGCCGTCCGCCCGGCTGAGCCACTCCTTGACCGCGGGAAGCAGTTTCCCCAAACGAGGCCCCAGTCGTTTGAAATCCGGCAGAACGGTGTATGAGACATACTCGTCCGCCCGATCGCGCCATTCCACTTTCTTGACGTTCAGTTCTTCGGCGATCAATTCGCTGTGGGCCTGAAGCCACGCCAACTGATCGCGATCTGCCACAACAATTTCCACTTTGGCGAGAGGCTGGCGCACTTTTAATTTGGCGTTCATGCGGGCAGCGCGGCCCAGGGAGACAATTTCGCGCACGGCCCCCATCAGGCCACACAATTCTTCGTCAACAAGTTCCGGATACTCGCCGGGATAATCACAGAGATGAACGCTTCGACGGACGCGATCACCGAACACAGCCACGGCGAGATTCTGCCACAGTTCCTCCGCCAAAAACGGCACAAAGGGGGCAATCAAACGGACCAGAGTGACCAGGCACTCGTAGAGGGTCCAGTACGCATCGAGTTTGTCCTGATCCTGTTTACCCGACCAGAAGCGTGCCCGACTTCGCCGCACATACCAGTTGGAAAGCGCATCCACAAACTCGGTGATTCGCTGGCAGGCGGCGAAGTTGTCGTATTCATCCATAAACTGACAAACAAGGCGAACGGTGCGATACAACTCACTGAGAACCCAGCGGTCCAGTTCGGCGCGCTCTTTGATCGGCCGGTATCCTTTCCCCTGCGACAGGACTTCATGTTCGAGATTGCGAGCCTCTCCGCGAAGGAGCTCGGCCGGATCCCACCCGTCGATCCGTGCATAAATCACGAAGAAACTATACACATTCCAGAGACGGAGGAGAAATTCCGGGATGCTCTCACGAATGGCCTGCTCGCTGTACCGGATGGAGGTCCATGGCGCCTGATTGGCGAAAAAGTACCAGCGCAGAGCATCCGCGCCGTACCGATCAAAAATCTCCTGCGGCTCTCGATAATTGCGTTTGCTCTTGGACATCTTCTGCCCGTCTTCGCCGAGCATGAGGCCCAGCACGACACAGTGCCGATAGGGATGTGGAAATGCAATGTAGGGCGTTTCCACTTCCAGGAAACGACGGGGCTCATCCGGCGGAGCACCTTCCTCCGGGCTGAAGAGTAAGGTGCTGATCGCCAGCAGGCTATAAAACCAGCCCCGGGTTTGATCGATCGCTTCACTGATAAAATCGGCCGGGAACTGCTCAGCCACCTTCTCGCGTGAGCCCGGCAGGTGTGGATATCCCCATTGGGCAAATGGCA
>NZ_JACIYL010000873.1 GCF_014359955.1 Thermogutta sp.
CCGACTGCTCGAACGATGTGTTCTCCGGCTGGATGTGAATCGACTCGTTCTGATGGGCGACGACTGGGAAACCGGTTTCTTCGAGGTTTTCCTCAATCGGAATTTACGGGGACGGCTTGTCGGTCGGGTGGGGCATCCGCCAGTCATCGACGAGGCAAGTTCCAAAGACATCCTGGAAAAAGTCGAACCGCTCCTCAGCGAGGCAGAACGACGGGATGAAATGCGTCTTTTGACGGAAATTCGCGAAGGCGCGGGAATCTGGGGGGTGGAAAAAACGTTAGAGGCGCTCCAGATGGGACGCATCCAGGTCCTCGTGCTTCCCTGGAATCTGGATCTGAAAGTATGGCGCTGTCCGCACGAAGGCTTCCTCGCGGAAACGAAGGAAACAGCTCTCACATTCTGTGAACAGCCGGTGGAAATCCCCTTCCGCGACTACGTCTTCGACATTGCCGAGGATTATGGCTCGCGTCTGGAATTTGTCCGCGGCGAACCGGAGCGCGTTCTCAAGGAGGAAATGGGCGGCATGGCGGGCAAAACCCGGTGGTGAAGGCTCCCCGGCAACAGAATCGAGTGGCATGGCCGGATGTGTGCCCCCTGCCCAGGTGGTCTAAGAATCCCTCCCGAGAGCAGGATAGTAGGTTTTTCGCTTTCGGTTGCAGCATATCGATCGCCGTAAGATATAGTTTTCTGGGAGTTCCCAGCTTGAGGCGCGAACCCAGAATGGGGGCAGGGCAGGTGTTTGTTGTGGCTCCGTTGACGTATTTGTGGGAGATCTCCGTATGACGCCCGATCCCAAGGAAATTGCTCCGTGGATCACGTACCGGCCGGAACTGAAGGTGCTCGATTGCACGGTCCGCGACGGTGGACTGGTCAACGACCATCATTTCTCGGACGAGTTTGTGAAAGCCCTTTACCACACCTGTGTGGAGGCCGGTATCGACTATATGGAGATCGGGTACAAGGCCTCGAAACGGGTTTTTCAGCGGGACCGCTTTGGCACCTGGAAATTCTGTGATGAGGACGATGTCCGCCGCGTCGTGGGGGACAATCCCACGTCCCTCAAGCTGGCGGCGATGATGGATGCGGGCAAATCGGACTGGAAAACCGATCTCCTTCCCAAGGATCGCAGCGTTTTCGACATGATCCGCGTGGCGTTTTATGTGCATCAGACCGTCGAAGCCTGCGAAATGATCAAGGCGGCCCACGAAAAGGGCTATGAGACGTCGGCGAACCTGATGGCGGTGTCCCAGGCCACCGAGGTGGAAATCGAGCAATGCCTGGAGTTGATCATCGAGACCCCCGCTCAGGTTGTCGTGGTGGTGGATAGCTTTGGGGCCCTTTATACCGAGCAGATTGAACGTCTCGTCAAAAAGTACCTCAGCTATGCCAAAGAGCGTGGGAAAGAGGTCGGTATCCACGCGCACAATAATCAGCAGTTAGCTTTCGCCAACACGATTGAGGCGATCATCCACGGTGCGAACCGGGTGGATGCCTCCATGGGGGGACTGGGACGCGGTGCTGGCAACTGCCCGATGGAGCTTTTGATCGGGTTCCTCCGCAACCCCAAGTTCCACATTCGGCCGATTTACCAGTTTCTTCAGGATTGGATTGAACCGCTGCGGGCGGAAGTGGAATGGGGGCCATACGTGCAGTACAACATCACCGGCCAGTTGAACCTGCATCCCCGGGCGGCGATCGAAGCCAGAAGGAATCCGGAAGACCGCAACAAGTACGTGGACTTTTATG
>NZ_JACIYL010000874.1 GCF_014359955.1 Thermogutta sp.
TTCAGTTCGTTCAACCGTTCGGGCGGAAGCTTCTGTTTGAGATATTCTCGGAATCCCGACATGCAACTGGGACAAAAACACGCGTCCAACCAGGTGACGGCACCGGCCGTCCCTGTGTAATCGTCGATATGCAGCGCATCCGCCCCGGAAACAATCACTTCCCGCAGTCGGGAATAGAGGTATTCCCGATAAAGGGGACTGTTAGTGCAGAACCACCACGCGGGCTGTCCCTTATGTTTGTGATCCCACAGCCAGGGGACGATGAATGGCTCTCCTGCGAAATTGCGGCAGGTAGCTTCCATGAACTGGGGAGTGAAGTCAATCATCCGGGCAAATTCCGTCCGGAATCCAATGCTTACCGCGAAGAGACGCACCCCACGCTGGTGCGCCAGGCGAATGCGATCGGGAGATTGATGGCCTGCCCAGCCCAGAACGGTACATCCGTAAGGCTCGTACATCTGTGGATTGTCGTACATGAACACAACGTCGGAGTGTTTGATCGCTCGGGTTGGTGCGGCCGTCTTGTCGGTGAGGGGCGACTGGGACAGACTGGTTTCGCCGAGAGCCTGCGAAGCTCCGAGAACGCTCATTGCCACCATGAAACTGGGCAACACACGCCAGATCTGATGGTTCATGGTCAAACCTTTCCTCAAGCTTGCGCGGAGGAATGATTCACTTTTTCCCCGGAAGGTTTCACGGATCTCTTGGTGGGGGCATCCGCTGTGGACAGCACACTTCTTGAATTGTGGGTGCCAGTATAGCCCCCTTGCCGCTCCTGCACAATGTGGCAGTGTCGGTTAAGGAAAGTCTAACGATTTTGTGGATTTTGCGGGCAGTGGTGGCCGATTACTACCAAACGGACGCGTGGGCGCCAGGGTCTTCGTCCAACCTACGAAAGTGCCCCATTCAGGAAGCAGAAAAATGGCTTGGACAACTGTCAGATCAGCGAGTGCGGGCGGATTGGTGGCTGTCGCGATTGGCCTCGTTTTCTCGGCCGGGTGTTGCGCCACATGCGCTCATCGGACCGGTCCGCTGCTGGGGATGGCCCGACCAGGAGCGGTTTATCCGGAGAGCGAGCCGGTTGTCTATCATTCCGGACCGCTTGCAGGGTTGTTCCACCTGTTGGGCATCGGGCGGGGATATCCCTGTAACGGGTGCGGACCACGCTATTGGGGCGATTGGGGTGGGGAACGGGCAGGGTGTGAGGCATGCGATGAATACGGGCACTGGGTCGGGCCACCGGCCGGCCATCCAGTGGCTCGTTCTATGGTCGTCGAACAACCGCCGTGTGAAGAATGTCAGAAAACCGCCACACAGGAGATGGTCCCGCGGGTACCGACGCGAAAATCCCTTGAGGGGGGAGCGGAGTGAGGTCGTGTCACGTGCGTGCGATCCTGAATCAGGAAATCGGCCTCGCGTTACTTGGTTTGGTCGAGCCTATTGCTGGCTGTCCTCGAAGGGGATTTACTCTGCATATCAGACCACTGGCCAGGCCTGATAGACGTACTTGCTGAGAACGACCTCGGCCCTTGCCGATTGACGCATGTCCTGAAGCCACCGCTTAACAGGGAACAGCTTGCTGAGTCAGAGGGACCGTCTCAGTTGGGATTGACAGCCCGGCAACACCTTTAAACTCGGCAAAAGACCGCTCCAGCCTTTCTTCAGGAATCTGTTGCCAGTAGGGTTCGCCCACCGCACAGATGTCTTCCCAGCGACGTTCGAACGCTGCGACCACGTGCGGGTC
>NZ_JACIYL010000875.1 GCF_014359955.1 Thermogutta sp.
CGCACCAGGCCGGTGCCCACCACATACATACCCGGGCAGGGGTCGTTCTGGACGAAGATGGTTTGCCCGCTGCGGAATCTGACGACACGCGCGATGGCGAACAGCCGTCGAAAGGCCGTTTCGTTGACATCCGCAAAAAACGGGCAATTTTCCAGAATTTCTACTGCTGAAGGGGACATGATGTCTCGCGAAATGAGGTGGCCGGTTGAACTCTCAAAAATTTTTGGCCGAACTTGATCTGCGTCAAAATCTCAACACGCCCTGGCCCGTATTATAGCGTTGGATGGCCGATTAACGGGATTGGCCTGCGAATGAAAAAGCGAGCGCAAAGGAAGTTCTTGAACTTTTGCACGCTGCATAAGGAGGAGCTGCCTATGTTCTGCAATCAATGTGAACAGACCTCGAATTGCACGGGATGTGTCATCAGCCCGGGTGTCTGCGGCAAGAACGAAGATGTGCAATCCCTTCAGGAAACGTTGCTCTATGGCGTGAAGGGGATGGCCGCGTATGCCCATCATGCCCGGCGGCTGGGCATGGTCGATGAAGAGGTGGACGCCTTCATTGAGGAGGCACTTTTTGCCACGATGACCAACGTGAACTTCGATTTGGACAGCCTTTTCGAGCTGGTCCTCGAGTGTGGCCGCCACAATTTGCGGGTTATGGAGATGCTCGATGAGGGCCACGTCCGTCGGTACGGGCAGCCCAGTCCGACGACGGTCAAAGAGGGGACCCAGGCGGGGCCCGGCATCCTCGTGACGGGACACGACCTCCGCGATTTGGAAGAGCTTCTCAAGCAGTGCGAAGGCACTCCCATTAAGGTGTACACGCACGGGGAGATGCTCCCCGCCCACATGTATCCCAAGCTTCGTGAACATCCCAATTTGGCTGGGCATTACGGGGGCGCCTGGCAGAAACAGCGCCGGGAGTTTGAGGAATTTTCCGGGCCCATTGTGGCCACCACCAACTGCATCCTCATTCCGAAAGACAGTTACAAGGACCGCGTGTTCACAACCCGGGTGACGGCCGTGCCGGGCGGTACCCGTTTGAAAGACGGCGATTTTTCCCCGGTGATCAAAAAAGCCCTGGAGTGCCCACCCTTGCCGGAGAATATCCAACGTGAAAGCACCGTCGGTTTCCATCACAGCGTGATCCTGTCGCTGGCCGACCAGATCGTCCAGGCCGTCAAGGAAGGCAAAGTCCGTCACTTCTTCGTCATCGGTGGTTGCGATGGGGCGGAAATTGGACGGAACTACTTTAGCGATTACGCGCGGGCGACGCCGCCGAATTCGTTCATTCTCACACTCGGCTGTGGAAAGTACCGGATTCGGGATTACGACTACGGGACGTTGCTCGGTCTGCCCAGGCTTCTGGACATGGGCCAGTGCAACAATGCCTACGGGGCCATCAAGGTGGCTCTCGGGCTGGCAGAGGCCCTGGGGTGCTCTGTCAACGACCTGCCGCTCACTCTGGTGGTGTCGTGGTTTGAGCAGAAAGCCGTGGCGGTGCTGCTGACACTCCTGTACCTTGGAGTCAAGGGCATCACCATCGGTCCCAAGCCGCCGGCTTTCATCACCCCGAACGTGTTCAAAATCCTCCAGGAGAAATACGACCTGCGGCTGATCGGGCAGACGGCAGAAGAGGATCTGCGGCGCGTCCTGGCGGTACGGGGATCCGGCACCGCAGACACCCCCTCGGTCTCACCCAAGGCGAACATCGCCGGCTGATCAGCGCCCGTAAATAAAG
>NZ_JACIYL010000876.1 GCF_014359955.1 Thermogutta sp.
CACTTGGGATATCGGGCGCGCGAGCAGCGTGGTACTCAAGCAGCTCGCGCGTGAGTACGCAGGTTGTACGGCCCGCCTGGCCTGGAGAGCATCAAGCCGGGGCGGGCTGCTCCGGCCTTGCCGGTAAAATACGCACCCGGCGTCCCACCACCTGGATGCGATTCTCGGCGAGGAGCTGGAGTGCCTCGATGAGGGCCTCTGTCTCCAGTTTGAGCACGCGGGCCTCCAGCTTTTCCACCGTGTCGTCAGGCTCCACCGGGGTCCATTTCTGAATGATCACCGGGCCGTTGTTGTACTCCTGATCGAGGAAGAACACTGTGCAGCCGGTGACCTTGACCCCATGTTCGAGTACCGCCTCGTGGACCCGACGGCCAAAGTACCCCTGCCCGCAAAACGCCGGGGCCAGAGCCGGATGAGTCCCGATCACGCGGTTCTGAAATTCGGGAGTGATCGTGAGGCGGATAGCAAATCCCGCCATGATGATGTACTCGGCCCCCACCTCCTTGCACCGCTGATAGATTGCGGCACTGTAGGCATCAGAGGAGTCGTAATCTTTTCTTTCAATGACCTCCGCCGGAATACCCATGAATTCCGCATACTGAAGCCCGCTGGCGTTGGGGGTGCTGGCAATGACCAGCCGCACGTCGATCGGCACCCGACCTTCGTCAACGGCCTTGAGGAGATCACGGAGCGTTCTTCCCGTCCCGGAAATCAGCACAGCTACAGGCAAGATACGGGTATCACCGACCATACCCAGCTCCTCGTAAAGCTCAGCATATGAAATAGAGTCATCCGCGGGGCCCTTTCAGCCGGTTCATTGTATCAGAAAATGCGAAGCTCCAACGACATGCAGCGCCGTAGCAACACTCACAAGGCATAACGACGCACATTCTGCCTGCTATCAATGTACTTCTGCTGTATTTTTGAAATAAGGATGTCCTGTTTCGCCGGCGGGAAGGGAATAAAGTTTATGGCGGGCAGGGACCGCAAAGAGCCGCCTGGACAGGGAGTCCCTCGAGTTCGTTTCGGAAGCGGCCTGAAGGGACCCGGGATACTGGTGGTGCAAAATCAGAGGATTAAACCTGGTTGCATCGAAAAGAAGACAACTGGCCTGCAGGTTAACAGCGCGGAAAGGCTGAGTGTTGCAGTCGGGGACGGAAGGCCAAAACGAGAGCAGAAACGAAATTTTCGTCCGGCTTCTGGCGGGGATTCAGCGCAAGCTGTTCCTTTACGTCATGGTGCTTGTGCCTGACCCCCAGGAGGCCGAGGAGATTGTTCAGGACGTCAGCGTCGTCCTGTGGCGGCGATTTGAGGATTTCCGTCCAGAAGAGGACTTTTTCCGATGGGCATGCGGGATTGCCCGCAATGAAGTCCTCAAACACCGGGAGCGCTTGACGCGCTCGGCGAGGTTATTCTCGCCGGAGTTTTTGGAGCAGATTGCCAACCACGCGGTCCATGTTGTGGAGACCGTGGACGAAAGACGGGAAGCCTTGCGACAGTGCCTCCAGGAATTGCAACCGCACCATCGCGAGTTGCTGAACCAAAGATACTTCCAGCAGATGAGCACCGAGCAGATCGCTCAACTCCGTGGAAAGTCGGTCGAGGCCGTGCGGCGGATGCTCCACCGTATTCGCATGGCCGTGTTGAAATGCATCCAGCACAAATTGCGAACGGCGGAAGAAACCGCATGAAATTGCCGTGACGAACTTCCGCATCGGTTGAAACGCCCATGAC
>NZ_JACIYL010000877.1 GCF_014359955.1 Thermogutta sp.
CGAGAAGGCGAAAACGGCTCTTTTCATCCTCGCGGCGATGGTGCTCGTGGTCACTGTGAGCGAGTCCTTTGGTGACTTGGGTTTGAAAATCGGGTCATGGGAACTGGTCTTCGGAAAGATAACGATGCTCAAAGGGGCCCTTCTGGCAGCCGCCGCAATGCTGGCTTTTCAGTGCTGCACTTTGAGTGAGGCCCGTCGCGCGATTGACTGGCAGGTTCTCGTAGCCATTGGAGCAGCTTTTGGCATTGGGACGGCACTGGAACGAACCGGTGCGGCGGCCTTTGTCGCTCATCATCTCATCCATTGGGTGGGGGAAAATCCCCGTTTGACGCTTTTGGCGATTCACATCATCACGTCGGTGACGACAGAGATGGTCACCAACAACGCAGCCGCTGCGTTGATGTTCCCCTTTGCCCTCGCTACTGCCCAGGAACTGCAGGTCAATCCCATGCCGTTCGTGATCAGTGTCCTCACGGCTGCCTCCGCTTCATTCGCAACTCCTCTCGGCTATCAAACAAATTTGATGGTTTATGGACCCGGGGGTTATCGGTTTACGGACTACCTGAAAATTGGTATCCCTATGAACATACTCGTTACGGCACTGACCGTTACACTCGCCCCGGTCATCTGGCCTTTCCGCCTGTAAATCTTGATTTGTGAATACCCGACCGGTAGAAGTTGCCGTTTCTCAGTTACCAGGTTACACTGGGCACACAAACGACGGGGAACAGACTCCGGCCTGGTCAGATCGATGTCGCCCGCGGGAGGTACTCGCCATGCAAAGTCGGTTCTTATTGTTGTTTCTGGTTTTTGCTGGAGTGACGGCTGCCATCGCTTCTGCTGAATTGCCACCGGTCAATTACGACGAGAGCAAGGTGCCCGCCTACACCCTGCCAGACCCTTTGGTGTGCGAAGACGGCACGCGGGTCAGCGACCCGGGCATGTGGTTTTCCAAGCGGCGTCCCGAACTTTTGCGTCTTTTTGAAACCCACGTATATGGGAAGGCGCCGGGAAGACCGGAGGGCATGTGGTTTGAGGTTCGCGACGTGGATCGCAATGCGCTGGAAGGAAAAGCCATTCGCAAGCAGGTGACGATCCACTTCACACCAAAAGGACAGGATGGCCCTATGGTAGATGTTCTTTTCTACCTACCCAAGGACGCCCCTCGGCCGCTGCCGGTATTCCTGGGGTTGAATTTTCGCGGCAATCAAGCGATTCACAGCGATCCGGGGATCTTCATCTGTCGAAGCTGGGTTCGTGACGGACCGGGCGTCGTTGATCACAAAGCCACCGAGGCGACTCGAGGAATAGCCAGCAGCCGCTGGCCGGTTGAAATGATACTTTCCCACGGTTATGCCCTGGCAACGGCGTATTACGGTGACATCGACCCCGACTTTGATGACGGATTTCAAAATGGCGTTCATCCCCTGTTTTACAGGCCGGGTCAAACCAGGCCGGATCCGGATCAGTGGGGATCGATTGGGGCCTGGGCGTGGGGGCTAAGCCGGATCATGGACCTTATCGAGACGGATCCAGAGCTTGACAAAACGAAAGTGGCGGTAATGGGACATTCCCGGCTAGGCAAAACGGCGCTTTGGGCGGGGGCACAGGATACGCGGTTTGCCATCGTGATTTCCAACAATTCGGGTTGCGGTGGCGCTGCCCTGAGCCGCCGACACTTTGGAGAAACCGTGGCCAGGATCAACACCGCGTTTCCCCACTGGTTCTGTGAAAA
>NZ_JACIYL010000878.1 GCF_014359955.1 Thermogutta sp.
AAATTCGAAGAGTTTATGGATTTGAACCATGACGGATAATCTGATAATCATCGCCCAGAGTGTGGATTTTGCCCTCCTGTTGCCGTACGCGGTTTTCGGGATGTTCGCCGCGCTGGCGTTCTGGGTGCTGGAGTTCCTCACCGGTCGTCCGTCGCGACGGGTGGAAAGAATCCAGGAACTGGCGCGAACACCCCGACGGCGGATGACCTCCGATGAGCTGGCCCAGCGACCTGCGAGCAAACTGACCGAGGTTTTAGAAAAGGCGACGCCCGCCCTGGCAAAGCCGCTGGAACCTAAATCCGAAGTGGAACGCAGCCGCCTGAAACAGCGTCTCGCGGAAGCCGGATTCCGTGGCGATAAAGCTGTTCAAATCTTCTTGGGCCTCAAATTCGCAGCGCTCCTGGGGGGATTTGTGCTGGGCGGTTCGGTGAGCCTGGGGTTGTGGGGATTGTCGAGAAGCACGACCACCTCGGCCGTCATCATCGGAGGTTTGGCGTTTTATGTGCCCGATCTCGTATTGTGGTTCATCGGGAAAAAACGCAAGGAGGCCATTTTCCTCGGGCTGCCGGATGCCCTCGACCTGCTCGTGGTCTGTGTGGAGGCGGGACTGGGGCTGGACCAGGCCATGAGAAAAGTCACGGAAGAACTGGCCAGTTCGCATCCGGTGATCGCCAAGGAATTCGCGCTGGCTAACCTCCAGTTGCAGATGGGCCGTCCTCGGGCGGAGGTCCTCCACGAGATGGGAGTCCGCACGGGTGTCCAGGACATGCGCGCTCTGGCGGCCGTCATCATCCAGGCGGAAAAATTCGGCTCGAGTATCGCTCAGGCCCTTCGCGCCCAAAGTGAATCCATGCGGACACGCCGTCGCCAGATGGCGGAGGAACGGGCTCAGAAAACCGCCGTCAAATTGATTTTCCCGCTCGTGTTGTTCATCTTCCCAGGGATTTTCGTGGTCCTCGTGGGACCGGCGGCCATCACGATGATCCGCGAGCTCTTCCCGATGATGGCGGGCCGATGATGGACTCTTCATCGTGGAGGTTGCCGGCCTCGACCCGTTCGATGATGCGGCATGCGCACATTCGCTCACCGTGGCGGTGGCAAGCTCTCGCGCGGATTGTCGCATTGTCGCTGGGTGATAACCAAACACGCAACCGCGGTCGGTCAGCGGCGAAGGCCCTTCTCAACCCCCGCATAACTACTTTTGTCCGCGTGAATCGGAAACGACGCCGCAGGCGGTCTGCCATCTGATGGGTGGTGCCGTTCCAGCAGGAAAGGTGCTATAATAGGGCCGGGAAAGGGAAGCGATCGGGATATCGCGCCCGGGAGGGAGTGCCCACCTCGTGCCAGTGGCCTCTCCGTGTGATTGAACCATCTGGTCGAAAGGAGCCGGAACAATGGTCTCGCCCGAAATGTTGCGCCGCTATCCGTACTTCGCAAAGATCAGCGAGGAGTCGCTCAAGGAAATCGCCATGATGGCGGAGGAGCGGTCTTATCCTGCCGGACTTCAGCTTTTCAGCGAGGGCGATCCGGCCGACTATCTCAACATCATCGTCGAGGGTGAGGTGCAGATTCAGTATCAACTCGGCAACGGTGAGAAGCGGACCGTGGATACCCTGGTCGCCGGCGACATTTTGGTGTGGTCGGCCCTGATCGAACCCTACAAGACAACGGCGATCGGAACCACCTCCAAACCAACCAAAGTCATCGCCATCAAGGCCAAACCGTTACGGGAA
>NZ_JACIYL010000879.1 GCF_014359955.1 Thermogutta sp.
CTCAAGCTGGCCGAGCAGATCCTCAAGGTGTTGCCAAAACCAAAAGGCTTGGGGCCCATCCATCCTTTTGCAGGGGACGATTTATGGCGGTAAGTGCCACGTGTTCCGCGGAGTTGATGAAAACGCGCGTCGACACAAGGGGGCGAGATCCTACCAAATCGGCAAGCAGGCATTCCCGGCAGGAGAACCGGACACATGGCGAGTCAAACCGGCGCACGCCTTCCAGCGTAGTTAACCTATGTACATAAACAGTCTTTGGGGTTGTTGCTGCTGATGACGGCTGTTTTTTATCACCATCACCTGGTGCAACCGGAGGAGATTGACGCCCTGGGGCACGCCAACAACGTGGCCTACGTGCAGTGGCTTCAGGACGCCGCCGTTGCCCATTCCACGGCGTGTGGATGGTCGCCGGACCGGCACCTTGCTTTGGGGGCAGGTTGGGTCGTCCGCTCGCATACCGTCGAGTATCTGGCTCCAGCCCGACTGGGAGATGAAGTTGTTGTGCAAACCTGGGTCGCCGACTTTAAAAAAGTAACTTCCCGGCGGAAGTACCGGATTTATCGCAGCCGCGACGGGGAGTTGCTTGCCCGGGCGGAAACGCTCTGGGCGTTTGTCAATTACAAGACCGGGCAACCGACCCGTGTTCCTCCGGAGATCGTAGCCGCCTTCACCATTTGTCCAGAAGATCCACCGCCGCTGGAACGGGGCGAGTGTTCGGTGGGTTCGGAAGCGGATCCTCCGCCGGCCGAATAGAAACTAACAGACGGGCGTTTCCACCGCCGAGAACTCGCTTCGCCTTTGCGAGAACTGTTGGATGGGGGCTGTATTTGTTTGGAAGTAGTGCGGCAGGAGCACTTGCACCGGTTTGAGCAGCCCTTGCCCCTTTAAAACGAGAATTCTGGGAGAAGTCAGACGGGACAGAGGAGGAAACCGAAACAATGAAGGTGCTCGTGGTACTGGGACATCCGCGTGTTGGGAGTTTCTGTCACGCCATTGCCACGACGGCTGCACAAACGCTGCAGGAGATCAACCACGAGGTCATCTATCACGATCTCTATCGCGAAAAGTTTGATCCCCTATTGCCGTTTGAACAGATTGCCAAGGATGCGGAAATTCCGGCGGAAATTCGTCGGCATTGCGAGCAACTCCAGGAAGTCGGTGGCTATGTCATCGTTCATCCCAACTGGTGGGGACAGCCTCCCGCGATCCTGAAAGGTTGGGTCGATCGCGTATTCCGGCAGGGGGTCGCGTATGATTTTACGGCGGACGGGGTCAAAGGGCTCCTGGCAGGCAAACGGGCACTGGTCTTTACCACATCCAACACACCGCGCGATGACGAGTTGCGGCTCTACGGTGATCCGCTGGAAAACCTGTGGAAGAACTGCATTTTCGGCTTCTGCGGTTTGACGAATTTTCGCCGCCGCAATTTTGAATCAATCATTCTCAGCACGCACGAACAGCGGGTCGCCTGGCTGGAGGAAGTGCGGCTTCTCGTCCGTGAGATGTTCGTGGAGGAGCAGGTGCACTGACCTCGCTTTTACTGAAATGGGCTTTCAGGCAGTTCGCAGAATTCTGAGGATTTCCTCGTGAAGCCAGCCGTTGCTGCCCACGCCGTTCCCTGACGTGAACGTGGGCTGTCCGGCCCAGTCCGTGAACTTACCGCCGGCTTCCTCGATGATGGGTTGAATCGCCGCTGCGTCCCAAATCTCCATGAGCGGGTCCACCATAAAATC
>NZ_JACIYL010000088.1:0-290 GCF_014359955.1 Thermogutta sp.
CAGGGACGAATCCTCCAGCGATTGGGAGGGCGCGAAGAAAGTACGGCATCTCGTCCGTCGATTCCGGGCCAGCCGACGACACTTCCGACGACGCCCGCAGGCCCGACATTGCAACCGCCCGACCTGCCTCCCGTATTGACCCCTGCGGACAACGGTGTGCTGCCGCTGGCTGAACAGCAGGGCCCTCCGCCCATCATCTCGACCGCGTCGAATAGAGTGCCATCGCGTCGTAGCGATAAACCATCGTTTTGGTTTGGATTCGCAGCCGGTATGGCGTGTATGCTGATTCT
>NZ_JACIYL010000088.1:298-9662 GCF_014359955.1 Thermogutta sp.
GGAGTTCAGACGTGTGCTATTCCGATATTATGCTGATTCTCTCGCTTGGCGCAATGGTGGGGATTTCGCTCACCCCGGCGGGTAAGGTAGTCGATAGACTATTCAATCTCATCGCCTCGAAATCAGAGGGCAAATCTGGTTCAGGTGATAACTCCGGCGACGATCACACAGATCAAGATAAGGGGGAGGCATCGGCCCAGGGCGAGAAAGAGACATCGGAAGGTGTGCGCAGAAAGAACCCACACACATCCGTCCCCAAGGTCCTGGAGTCTCGAAGCAACCGTGCTGACCAAACAGCTTCGTCTAACGACCAGGCGAAAATTGCTGGTGACTCAGAATCGAGTCGTGAGAGGAAGGCTGAAGGCGTTCCTGGCAAGAGCGCAGAGACACGTCCGCGGCCCACGGAAGCGGGTAGCCAGCAGACGAGTGGCCGAGATCAACAGTCGCACGCTAGGACGAAAGAGACAGAGGAATCCTCGCACGGCAACGAGACTGCACCGCCGCAAGAAAGCTCCGCTCCGGCTCTATCATCCCTGGCTTCCCCTCCAGAATCGGATACGGCCGGTGAGCAAAACGGAGGGGCCAATTATGCTCCCGATGAGGCGCGCGTTTGGAGTGATTGCCCAATTGAGTCGGTCGTCGAATTCAGCCTCCAAAAAGTCGATGACTTGCCAGGGACGATCAGGATAACGGCTCAGTCCGTTAGAGAATTCGTACGTCGCTTGTCCCCCAGTACGAGGTTCCGACTCTTCCAAGTGCGATACCACGGAAGGGCCAAGCCGGTCGAAGTCTATTATGAGCTTCCTGATCAGTGGAAGATGGAGCGTGAGCTCCGACTAGGTGCTGGACCCATAAATATTCCAAATCTTCCTGACCCTATTCCTTTGGAGCTCAAGGTTGAAAACCGCTGGGGTGGGAGTCACCCGAGCTACCGATACCGTGCCAACGATCGTGAATTAATCATTTTGACACTTGAGCCGAAGGGCGGCGGAACGGCCGTTGAGGTTAAAAAGTCGGAAGACGCCCAGGGAGCACTGCCAGAACGGGTCACTGCAAAACTAGGCTTTTGGGTGGAAATTGGTCCACCGTTGCAAAAACGCATCTGGGTAACGGTGGTACGGTTAACAGTACTTACGGGTGGAAATAGTTAAGCGGGAATAGGTGTTGGAGAAAGCCGGTCCCAAGTTGTAGACAAAACGGGTGGCCCTGATGGATTACCAAGCCATTGCGGACAAGATTGAGTTGGTTCTGGCCTCGCTCTCCAGCGTTTCAGACGAAGAGCTGCGCGACCTTGCTGAGACCTACGCCAGGGCCTGTCAGGAGGTCAACCAACGGCTCCAGGACATCCATCATCTCATCAAGGCGGGTGAGCGAAGTGAGGCCATCCGGCGTGCCGATATCCCGCCTCGACTTCTCGATGCCGTCGACGCATTGGATCTTCCCGATCGCGACGCATGGGTGGATATCTGCACTTTGAAGCGATTGCCGCAACCGCCGGAACTTTTGACCCAATACGTCGCGGAACTCAATGAGGCGTATGAAAGCGAACAGGGGCTGGCGGGGCTTTTGCGCCAGCATCGGCTGCTGGCGCTCGCCCGGGCACCGCTGGCCAAACGGGCGGCTGTGCTCAGGCAGCTCGCCGAGGCCGAACCAGAAAACCCCGTCTGGGTAGAAGACCTGCAAACGCTGGAAAAATTCTGGCTGGATCAAATCTCTCAAGAGATTCAGGAACACTTGAAGGCGGAAGACCTCGCGGCGCTCGAAGAAATCCAGAAAGAGCTTGAGTCTGGACAGTGGCGTTGTGCTCCGCCGGCGTCTGTGATTTCCCAGTGTCGGTCGGCAGTCGAAATGCTCCGCGGAAAAGCCTTCCGCCGCGAAATGGAGCATCTTGCTGGACTCATTCGCGAAGCCATGGAACGCCGGGATGTGTCTCGCGTGGAAGAACTGCTTCGGGTCTGGCAGGAACGGGCTGCCGCGGCTCCCCAATGGGTGGATTGGGAACTGCAAAACAAGGTGCAGCCTGCGATGCTCCTGGCCAAACAATTGGAGGCTGAACGACAGGCCGAGCGCCGCCGCCGACTGTTGTTCAATCAATTCCAGCAGATGCTTGTGAATCCGCCTTCCCGGGCGGAGCTGGAAAAGCAGTATCTGGCACTGCAAGAGTTGGGAGTGACACTGCCTCCCGATGTCGAGGATCGCTACGCGGCAGTCCTGGAGATGTACCGTCGTCGCGCGGCATTGCGGAGAAATATTTTGCTCGCGGTTGCAGCGCTCGTCTTTGTTGCTGTGGGCGTCGTCGTGTGGACGGTCCAGGCTCAAATCCGGACCAACCAGCTTGCCGCTGACTCCGTGGCCAGGGTGGAAGCCTACATCCAAGGTAACCAGTTCGAGGAAGCAGAAAACTTTCTGGCGGAGCTCGAAAAAAAGCATCCCCAACTTTTGGAAAGGCCCGAATTGATCGCCGTCAGAACGCGGCTGCAAGAGGCGCGTCAGGAAGAGAACTCTCGTCAAAAGAAGCTCGCCGACCTTCTGGGCATGGTGGAGCGTTCCCTGGATACCGTGCCTAATGCACCTGCGCTTGAACAGGCCGCCAGTCTCGCGCGGACGCCGGAAGAAAAGGACCGCGTGGCTGCCCTGAAAGCGCAGGCCGAAAAGCGCTGGGCGGCGCTGCGGGCGGAGGAAGAAGAGGAGTTTCGAAAACGCATTGATCAGTTGGAGGAAGACCTCAATCGGATTGTCCACAGCAATAACCTGTCCGTGGAAGAGGAATTACAACAATTGTCGCAGTTGGGCGAACGTATCAACCGATTGGTGGCGGAAAACCATGACAAGGGGTTGACGTTCGACAGGGAGTTGAATCAGCTTCGCGACCGCGCCAGCGCGAGGCTTATGGAAGTGGCGAAAACCTCCAAGAAAGAAAGGGCTATTCGCGAGCTATGTTCGGCAGCGGCTCAGGGAGCAGAAGCCTATCTGGCGGCTGTCCGCAGAATTGCCGCAAGTGCGGACGCGGCGGGGTTAACCGACCTGATGATGGTCGAAGCAGAGCTTCCGCGCCTTGATGCCCTGCCTGCGTGGAATAATGCGGCAGCCTTATGGAATGATCCGCGAACGGTCCTTTCGGCGCAGGTCCGAATGACCCTGCTCGAACAGATCAATGCTCTCCAGATCGAGCCGGTTGAGGGCTTCCCACTAAAGCCGCAGGAGCGTCAGAAGCTGGAAACCTATCTGACGAGAATCTCTCAACGCGATCAACTGGCTCTGACGGTCGTACCCGCGCTCAACGAGGAGTGGAAACAGCCGCTCATCAGCGATGCGTGGCTTGTGCAGTTGAAAAACGGACGGCGCTATTACTCCCGGGAACAACCCGGCAGGCTCATCAAGGTGGTGCGCAGCCTGAAATCCGATAAAGATGAGGAATTGCCGATCATATCGAGTATGGTGGAGTATCAAGGACGTGCTCCGCATACCGTGCTTTACAACCGCGTCGAAAAGGCTCTGGCAGACTGGAGTGCCAAATCCTGGGAAACATCCGCCGACACGGTATTAGCCGAGATCATTCGGTTTTCTCGTAAAGAACCTCCCGAACTTCCCGAGCTCCCCCTCCTCTTTCACCTGTTTTGGGAGACACTGATGGTTGCCAAAAGTGGTGATCTCGGTTGGGAGGCGTTTTGGAACATGTGGCAGGAGCCGCTTCAAAAACTGCGCGACCAGTATCCTGCCAATTACGACTGGCCGCGTGTGGCCCAGGAGAATATCAGCAACTTTGATGACCTGCGTGCATTTTTCGACAAGCTGCCGTCGGCCGAAGAGGTTCTGAAACAGGTGGCGGCTGCCCGGGAGGAGTACCGTGCAATCCCCTGGCCCCGGTTGGAATGGGTGGGTATTGTGCTGGAGGATGACCAGCGGGTTTGGTACGTGCGTGCTGTTCGCAGCGAGAACATTCAGGATGGAACGCCACTTTTCATTCTTGAACCCCCACCGGGTGGGAAAGGACTGTTTTTACGGCAGATCGGAATGTGGAAGGGTGAGCGGGGCGTGGTGGAAAGAGCGGGCTCTTTGAGACTGTATAATGGACGGCCGGTCGTGGCGTTTGTGCCTCCGTCCCATAATTAAACTGCGGTGGTGCAGAGAATATCGGGAGGTTTGCCAAACATTGAGCCAAACAGGCTGGCTCGGGAGAAGTCATCGATGAGTCCGTCTTCTCAGGACCTCCAGATCCACGTGCGGTTTCGCGGAAATATCTTCGGCCCGTTCACGCCGGACGAACTCCGCGATCTGATCCGTCGCGGTCGATCAGCTTCCACATGGGAAATATCCCTGGACAGACAGTCCTGGCGGCCCATCAGCGAACTGGAGAGTCTGGTGCGGAGTGCTCATCTGCCTTTGCAGTTGGATACAGATGAGCTGCCCGAAACCTTTGACGAAGATGGCTTGCCGGCTGGGGTTACCCTTTCTATACCAGGCCAACCCTTGTCCGCTCCAAGCACTCGAGACGGGGCTGGCGCCACAACGGGAGGGGCCACCGAAGCGCTTTGGTACTACGCCGATGGCGACCAGCGGATGGGGCCTGTTCCAGAGAGTCGAATGATCGCCCTGATTCGGGAGGGAGTGATCAAACCAGCTACGCTCGTGTGGACGTTGAATATGGAAACATGGCGGCCGGTATCGGAAACCCGGCTCAAAAGAGCGCTTCCGGAGGCGGATGTTACCGATCGAAGGCCGACCCCCGTTCTTACGGGAGAAGCTCCCGCGCCGGCATTGCCGCCCATTCGACGTCTGTCACTGAGTTTGAATCTCGATCGGCTGCAGTTTGGACTCGTCGCGCTGGCCTCTGTTGCAGGGGTGAGCCTGGTATTGAGGCTCCTCTCGTTACTTCTGAGCGGTAGCGGTCTTTACCTGCTTGTCGAACTCAGTGAATGTGGCGTGCTGGCAGGCCTGATTCTGGTCGCGCTTGCCGCCCGGGCCTGGCTCAGGGAGGCATTTCCCACAGAGACGCCCCTGGGTGATCTTATGCGACCAGATACGCACCATGAGGAAAAGGGGCCTCCCGATATTTCACCGTAGACCCGCCGTTCTTTCTGGATCGCTTTGAGACAGGATGAACCGCAGCGCTGCCGAAGAAGTCCTGAACCGACCACGACGCGATTGAACTGGAGCGCACTCACCGGGCCGGAACAGGGATCTCGATTTCCGCCAGATCATATCCGGCCCAGGTCTGATGACCGGCACGCTGATAGGCGTGGATTCTCACCAATCGCGCGATGCGCGGCGCGAATCTGACCCGATGAGTCGCCTTCCATGGCTGCCACGGTAAATCGTCGAGAACACTCACCGTCTCCCATGATCGCTCGCTATCGTCCGGGGTCGATGTGCTGATTTCCACGGCGAATCGCGACGGGTGAATTTTCCACCCCCAAATCACATTCACCTGAGAAATCTCCAGAGGAGATCCAAGGTCCACTTCGATCCAGGCCTCTTCGGCATCCTTGGCTGCACGCCATCCTGAATAATAGCTTCCATCGACGGCGGCCTCGGGATTGGTGCCGGAAGAGGCACGCACAGGCCGACCTAGCGCAGCGTTCCGAACGCCGACAGCAATGTGCACGCGGTTGGAAAGATTTTCTCTCCCTTCCGCATCGTAAGCCCGGGCGGATACATCGAATGTTCCCCGCAGGTTGCTGGGCCATGTCCACGAGAAATCTCGCGGTGGCTGGCGTATTTCACCCACGACCTTACCGTCCGCCAAAAATTGCAGGAGAGTCACCGGGCTGCCTCGCCCGGCCGCGAAGCCTTCAATAACCGGTGCAGAGTCTGCAAACCATCCGCTTCCGTCGTCCGCAGGCCGCAAGATTCCCAGCTCGGGGACATAGCCGGCGTTATCAAAAAGCGGCAATTCATCCAGTGTGATCACCTGGGAATGGCTCATCGTGAACCGGGCCCAATCCACCGAACGCCGCGGGTGAGGACATCCCCACCAGGGTAGCGCGTAGAGCCAGCACGGGGTTTTCCCGGCCGCCATTTTGTCGGGGTTGGGAATCGCGTCGCATTCACACAGGGCCAGCATCTTCCCGGGGCACACTTCCTGCATTGCGCGAAAGTAATCCCAATAGGGTGTTTCATCCTGTTGCGGATCAACTCCGTAGATATCGATGCCTCCAATATCCACATATTGGTCTCCAGGATAGAACCGGCGGCGCCATTCCGGCTGTTTCTTTTTCAAGTCTCCCACCCCGGCACTGTACACCCAGATGAGGTTGTTGAGCTTACGCTCTTCGGTGAAGTAGCGAAACATGACACGCCAAAGTTCGGCCGTATTTTCAGGGTGCTGAAGATCCGTCCACCAGAACCAGCCGCCATCGATTTCGTGGAGCGGGCGCCACAACACGACGACGCCGGCCTGTTGAAGCTTCTCCAGGACGTCTGCCGTTTTGGAAAGTTCCTTCATGAGGGTCTCATGCTCCGGTGTCCCGGGTTTTAAAAGCTCGTCCAGGGCGACGGGAGTCTTGCGCTCACGGGTCCAGGCTGAATCCCCACCGAAAAACCAGTGCCAGTGGAGTGTCAAAATATAGCCGTGCTTCTTTACGTGGGCGATGACTTCATCGACATCTCCTAGCCACTGGATATCTCGACCCCAGATGGCCGCGTGCCGTCCGGTCTGCTGGTAATCGTCTGGGGTATGCGGATAAACGTTGTACCCGGCGAGGAGTTGCTTACCATAAATTGTGCGAAAATACCGGAGAAGCTGTTGGCCCTTTGGGCAAAGGTGCGGATTTGCGAACTCGCCTGCGGACACGGTTCCTGCCAGTGCCACTGGTCCGACAACCACCAGAATCCATCTCCAAAGAGTCTGCTTGCCACACATGGTTGTCACCTCATTCGAAAGTTTAGGGCGTGAATTGTGTTGGGAAACTGGAGCTGCCGGGTGTCTGAACGCTTTGCGAGTTGGCGTTCAGCAGTGATGTCATGCCAGAGTGGGCCATTGTGCCACGTTGATACGCGCTTGGCAAGAATCCTTCTCCGCTCCGTCCAGGTGTTGTTTGGTAATGCGTGGAGAGGCACAACCTCAACGGCTTGTTGCGGGCAATTCACGACTTTCCGTTGCCCGAATTGTCCGGCCGGGGCTCCTGCGTTACACAGCGGATTCGTAATTTGGTGCCCTCGCGATCTCACTCGGGATGAGTTCGGAGTTCTCTTGTCGAAAAAAAGTCCCTCGGGTAGTATCACAGTTTTACGGGTGGCGAGGAGGACGTGCCCGGGGTGGTCATTCTGCGCTGGTGGGTGTGTTTTGCAGGGGCTGGACCAAGAAGTGTTAAGTCTTCCCATTCTTTTTTGGCGGTGGCGAGAATTGGAAACAGTCGCCTCGAAAAGATGAGCAATGTGCCAGAGGTCGTCATAACAGGCCTGGGAGTTGTCAGCCCGATTGGAACGGGACCGGAGGAGTTTTGGCGGTCTCTCTCCGAAGGCCGGTCCGGCATTCGGCGGATTCCGGTGCTTGATGGCCAGGCGTTTCCCTTTGCAATCGGGGGTCTGATACCCGATTTCGACGCCACCGACAAGATTCGCCCACGTAAGGCGCTGAAGGTGATGAGTCGAGACATTCAGCTTGCCTTCGTGGCGGCCGATATGGCCCTTCAGGAAGCTGGGATCGCGGCGTCGGGCGTCGCCCCAGAGCGGTTGGGTATCGTATTCGGAGCAGACCTGATCCCCTGCGAACTGGACGAAATTGCAAACGCGATCCGTAGCTGCATTGTGGACGGCCGATTTGATTTTAGTTTGTGGGGAACTCGGGCACTCTCGGAGTTGTATCCTCTCTGGCTTCTCAAGTACCTTCCCAATATGCCTGCATGTCATATTGGGATTGCGTACGATGCCCGCGGGCCGAATAACTCGCTGACTCTCGCGGAAGTTTCCAGCCTGGCTGCGATTATGGAGGCGGTACGCGTGATCCAGCGGGGGGATGCCGACGTCATGGTGGCCGGGGGAACCGGTTGCCGGATTCATCCTGCGGTTTGGGTTAGAACCGGAGCGTACCAGTTATCCAGCCGGATTGAAGAGCCTGAAAGGGCGTGTCGGCCGTTCGACGCGGATCGTGACGGAATGGTTCACGGTGAGGGTGCCGGAGCGGTGGTGCTCGAAAGCCGAAAGCATGCCGAAGCGCGTGGGGCAAGGATTCTGGGACGGGTTCTGGGATTTGCCTGTGCGTTTGAGGCTCGGCGGCCGGATCGAGCGTGGTCCGGGGAAGCCGTCAAAAGGGCGATTCACGACGCGCTCCGAATGGCAGAGTTGACCCCACGCGAGGTGGGGCACGTTAATGCCCACGGACTTGCAACGGTAGAAGACGACATCGCTGAAGCCTGCGCGATTCGCTGCGAACTTGGGGACGCACCGGTGACGGCCCCAAAAAGTTATTTCGGCAACCTTGCAGCGGGAACCGGTGCTGTAGAATTAGCGGTTTCTCTTCTGGCATTCAGGCATGGACAGGTGCCCGCCACCCTCAACTGCGAACGTCCTGATCCGCGGTGTCCCATCAACGTTATTCATAAGGGACCTGTGTCAGCGGCGCCGGTCGCCGTTGTCCTCAACCATTCACGCATCGGGCAGGCCGTGGCAATGGTCGTCGCGGGAGCCTGAAGTGATCGCCCTGTGCGTTCAGGTGAAAGCGCGACACACTTGACGCTCGGATAACATACTATATCACACGGGAAATGCGTACGAGGATCACCGAAACCTAGAGAGAAGGAACGACTGGACATGAGTGCAGTGGTGGGAATTCTGATGGGAAGTGACAGTGATTGGCCTCATGTGAAAGCGGCGGCCGATATCCTCAAAGAGTTCGGGGTTCCATTTGAGGTGCACGTTATGAGTGCCCATCGTACCCCCGACAAAGTGGCGCAGTATGCGCGGGAGGCCGAGTCGCGAGGGATGAAAATCATCCTTGCTGCAGCAGGCGGGGCGGCACACCTGGCCGGTGTGGTCGCAGCGCACACCACACTTCCTGTTATTGGCATTCCAGTGCCGACCAATTTGGCAGGTGGATTGGACTCCCTTCTGTCGATGGTCCAAATGCCGGGCGACATCCCGGTGGCTACTGTGGGAGTTGGGAGCGGCGGACCGCGGAATGCCGGGCTTCTGGCGATTGCGATCCTCGCGCTCTCCGACACGAAACTGGCGGAAAAGTTGAAAGATTTTCGAAAGCGGCTGGTCGAAAAAGTCACGGCGAGAGATCAGTCGCTGCAGTCGAAGATCAACGAGGAATAACACAGAAGATCGCTGATGCCGCGGGCGCCAGCCCTTGCGGTTTCGAGTTGGCGGACAGAAAGGTACTCGGGTAGCGGCATGACAAGAGAAGTGGCCACACTGGAGT
>NZ_JACIYL010000880.1 GCF_014359955.1 Thermogutta sp.
GGTGACAAAAAGACGCTTCTTCCCGATCCTATCGCCACTGTTCAGGCCACGGAAATTCTGGTCAAGGAGGGTTTTCAGGTTCTGGTTTACACCACGGATGACCCGATTGTGGCCAAGCGCTTGAAAGAGGCCGGGGCCACCAGCGTGATGCCCGCCGGCAGTCCGATCGGATCTGGACAGGGCATCCTCAACCCCAACAATATCCGCATCTGTCTCGAATACCTGAAGGAAGACGATCCGGACTATCCCGTCATCGTCGATGCTGGGGTGGGAACGGCGAGCGACGTGACGGTGGCGTTCGAACTCGGGGTCGATGGAGTTCTCCTCAACACAGGCATCGCCCACGCTCGGGATCCGTTGCGTATGGCGGTGGCCATGAAACACGCTGCAGAGGCGGGCCGACTCGCGTATTTGGCGGGGCGGATCCCCAAAAAACTTTACGCCACCGCCAGTAGCCCTATGGAAGGGACGATTGCCCCCGTGCGATAATTCTCTCGACGAATTGGGGAAAGGCCGGGACACGCCGATGAGCAACGGCGGGCTGGCTGTCTGCACGAGCTTGGCCCTACTGAACTCGAGGGGATATCGCCATGCGTCCCTATAGCTGCGTTTTCGCGCTGCTCACCTGGTCGGTGAGCGTTTCGTTTGGAGGGGAAGGAGCAAAAACCGCGAGTGAAGAGGTGGCCATTCACCGAAGAGACGGCCGATGTCAATTAGAAAACGGCATCCTCGCGGTCACGCTCAACCTGGAAGGCCCATTTCCTCTCCTCGAACAGGTGACAAGCCTCAAAGACGGAAGCGTGTTTCCGGCCAGAAACACTCCTCTCTTATCGGTCGAAAGCTATGACGGTTCGACCTGGGAGCCGTTGGTGCTAAGTAAACGCGGTGCTTCCCGGGAGACGACCATCCCAGCAGAATCCGGCGCTATTCGCATCGAGGACCGCTTTCCAGGATGGCGCGTGGAGCAGGATTTCGCTGTTCAGCCCTCAGGAGACACCGTGACGTGGTGGGCGGAATTGCGTGAGGGCGCGCACTATCTGGTCATGGGGGTTCGCTGGCCTGCTTTCCATATGAATCGGCCAACACGGGTAGTTTTCTTTCGAGGGCAACTACCGGCGGCGCGGGTGGCTGGTAGCGTCAGTGGCTCGCCCATTGTCTGCGGAGAATGGTTTCTCGGTTGCGAACATCCCATGGCCAGCAATGAAGTCACGGAACAAAAGGTGCTCGCGGCGGTGGATGTGAGGAAGATTCCCGGGCGAGATCAACTCGTGTACACATTCGCGGTGGGAAAGGCTTCGCTCGGGCAACTGCGACGCGATTTTCAGCGGTACGTGGAACGCCGTCGGGCGCGGCCTTATGGGCTGTTTGTCAATTACAACTCCTGGTGGGACATCGCGGATGGCGGCAAACAGATGACCGAGTCGGAGTGCCTCAACGTTATTGAGCGTTTTGGGGAAGAGCTTACCCGGCGCCGCGGTGTGCGGATGGACTCCTTTGTGTTCGATGACGGTTGGGACGATCCCCGAACGCTGTGGGCATTTCATGAGGGCTTTCCCAGTGGATTTGCCCCTTTGACGGCCAAAGCGAGGGAGTATCAATCGGCCGTCGGGACGTGGCTCTCGCCCTTCGGTGGCTATGGGGAGGCTAAACAGAAACGCCTGGCCTACGGGCGGGAACAGGGTTATGAGGTGGCTGATTACGGTTTTTCTCTCTTTGGCGAAAAATAT
>NZ_JACIYL010000881.1 GCF_014359955.1 Thermogutta sp.
GGCGTACCACCATGAGAGGCTGGACGGGACGGGATATCCGTTCAGATTGACAGGCGAGAAACTGGACCTGGGGGCCCGTACGGTGGCCGTCTGCGACGTGTTCGTGGCCATGTGCGAAGATCGCCCCTACCGGCCCGGACTGTCCAGGAGCGAGATTGAGGCATTCCTCTCCGAACAGGTGCGGGGCCGCGCCCTGGACGGCGACGTAGTGGCGCTCGTGCTCGACGTGACCGGCGAACTGGGAGAGGCCCTCTGTGCGGTGTGAGCAGCGGTGGGCTTGACGGTGCCGCACTCCGGCTGCCGATCGGGGTGCAAGCGCTTCGATTCGGCGGCGATCCTGGTGTATAGTCGGCGATCCGGCCGCCAATCCCGTGCACGGTCCTGAAGCTGCTTGTAGGCTCAGGCACGTTCCCGCGGGAACGGGCCCGATGCCGCGAGAGCAAAAATGGTTCGGGGCGCGAAGGTTGGCAACCCGTTGGCAACGCGCCCCGAGTTTGTCCTCTTCCTTATTCACTCGCGACCTGCTGTTGAATTTTGATGGTGGGCGGCGCAGAACTCGAACCTACGACGTCTTGAAAAATGTGAGTCGCGGTCGCACAAGCGCATCGGGGGCCGAAAAGCCTTGAAACGCAAGGGCCGGGCGGGGGCTCCTCCAGCGTGTGGAAGTGCAGAGCGGTCCATCCGGAAAGCCTTGTGTCCCAATGGGTCTGGAACAGTTCGAGCAGAAGGTTAGCAAACGGTTAGCAGGGTGACGGTTGGCAGGGTGGGGTGGCGTCGGGGGGTGTCGGGGGGGGCCGTCCACCGGAGTTGTCCCGTGCCTCAGACAAGTTGTCCTTCGGGTTCTCCCGCCTACGCGCGGTATTCGAACAACCGTCAGTACGGTTTTCAGTTCCTGGCCTCCCGATGGCGGCCAGAAAAGGGCCTAACAGCATGCGAAGGTGCTCCCTCGAAAACCGGGGTGGGGGACGGGGTCAGGCAGCCACCTCCAGATCCTTTAGCTCGACCTGGTAACCGAGAGATTCAAGACGTCTGACGAGTCGGGGGGGAGACAGCGTCGCGATCAAGCCGGTCGAAGCAGTTCTGGCCCAGTTCGCGGTAGTGGGAGCCGTTCTTCAGCATGTGGTAGATGATGACCAGGATGGCATGCGCAACAGCAAGGGCGGCTCTCTTTTTGCCTCGGCGCGGGGCGATCCGGTGGAAGAGGGCATACAAATACGCGCCCTTGGCCCGCCCGGCGGCCTGAGCAGCCTCCACCAAGGCCTTTTCAGCCACGGGCTCCCCTTTCTGAGTCTGCCCGATTTCCTCTTGCCCGCGCTCTCGTTGTTCTCGGGCAGACACCTGCCCAGGAGGCGATGTGTTTGTCGGTGGGGAACCTGGACATGTTCACCCCGATCTCAGCGATGATGGCCTGGACAGTTTTCTTGTCCACTCCCGTGATCTCGCACAGCAGGGCAACCTTCTCCTCGAAAGGGCGCATCATCTCCTCGATCCTCACGTTGCACGCCTCAATCAGCTCGTCCAGACGATCGATGTGACGCAGTTGCTGGCGAGCAGGAAGCGGTGGTGGGGTCAACACGACCCTCCAGCGCCGTCTCCAGTTCGGGGATCTTGTTGCGGAGCCTGCCACGGCCCATCTCGGCCAACGCCTCGGCATCAGTGCACCCTGCAGCGATGGCCTCCAGCATGGCCCTTCCGGACATGCCCAGCACATTGGTAGCCACCGACGC
>NZ_JACIYL010000882.1 GCF_014359955.1 Thermogutta sp.
AGCGTCTCCAGATAAGCGGCGATGTGCCCGCCCATGGGGCCAGCCCCAATGAGGACCACTTTGCGAAGCTCCGTGTCTTCCTCAGCTTTGTGATCTGGCTGCCCTTCTTGGACCGAACCTCGGATCATGCGAAAGCCCCAGTAAACCAGAATGGGTGTGGCCATCAAAGTGGCGATAGCCGCCAGCATGAGTGCGTTGTACAGGCCGCCGGAAACGATTCCTGTTTGTCGCCCATTCCACAGCAGGAGGAACGACAGTTCACCCATCTGAAAGAGTGTTGCCCCCAGTCCCACCGCTGACCGCCAGGGAAGTCCACTCCACCGCAGGGCAAGCCCCAGTGAAACAGCCTTGGCAACGAGACAGAGAACACACAGAATCAACGTGCCGCCTGTTATTTCCTGCAATTCGTGCAGGTCGAGGTATGCGCCGAGACTGATAAAGAAGATAGCCCCGAAGGTTTCTCGAAACGGAAGCGCAAGGGCATCGAGCTGTTTCGTCATACGATTTCCATTAAGGGTAATCCCCGCTCCCAGGGCTCCCAAGGCAACGGGAAGATTCATCAGGTGACTCACATAACCGAATGTGGTGAGAATGAGCAGCGCAAAAAGGACCGCAATTTCTGTACTTCTCAGCCGCCCCAGTCGGGGGACGATCCACCGGGCGACTATCAGGCGGAGAATCGGGATTGCCATTATCAGGGGTACTGCCAGCAAAATTGAACTTATCGCGAACGAAACGGTCGTACTGCTGTGTCTTTCGCTCGCGGCCATCCACATCATAACTGGAAGGATGGCAGCATCCTGAAACAGCAGAATGCCAATGGCACGACGGCCCGCGGGATGTGTCGTGTAGCCCCATTCTGTCAAAGCACGGAACACGATAACGGTGGAACTCATGGCAACGCTCATGGCCACCACAATAGCCGCCCCAAGTTTGATTCCAAAGAGTTGACAGAGAATCGCCACCACCAGGAAACACAATCCTACCTGGATCGTGCCGATACTCAGGAATTCCCTCCAGGAATGACGGAGTTCTTCGAGGGACAACTCAATGCCGATCGCAAACAGCAGAAAAACAACCCCGATTTCAGCGAGGGACTCAATCTGGTCGCCGGGGCCGATCAAGCTGAATCCACTCGGACCAATTATGGCGCCCGCCAGAACGTAGCCGGGCAGCATGGGAATTCTGCACACCCGACAGATTGTGCCAGCCAGAAAACCGACGAGCAGAATAACGATAAGTTGAGGAATAGACGCTTCCACGCGAGAAACCACTCCTTTTCGTGTCCGGATAAATGGCCCAAATCATTTTTCAAAGGCACACCACGTCCATGATACAGCCCATTTGCAGAAATGACCGCATGGCCTGGTGAAAATCACCCAGTATGGGGGCAGCACACACCCCGTAGAACAGGAAGAAGCTGATAGCCTGTCAGAATAATTCGCAAAAACTGACCGGCTGCCCGGGACGAGGTACACCGCATAACCCACGGCCAATACGGGGCGTGGCGGGCCGTTGACGTGTTGTGCGCGGTCCATTTGGCGGTGTTCCGCGTGTTGACAGGCGATCTGTGAATCGCCCCTACCTGGATTCCTGGCCAGGGCGCGGACGGCGGACGTGTAACCACCAAGTGCCCCCAATGAAATCTCGTCGGTTTCGGGCTTCATTTCGCAATGCCCCCGGATGTTGTATGCGTTTCAGAGAGTTTTGTATTGACGC
>NZ_JACIYL010000883.1 GCF_014359955.1 Thermogutta sp.
CCAGCTAGAGTAGAGCCAAAACGGCGGCCAAAGCCGTAACACCCTCAGCCAATTGCTTGGTCCCGTGTACGATAGCTTAGCCGGGGAGAAGCGAAATGTCAACGACTTTGCTGATGCAATTCTATGATATTTTATTCAGTGTGCGATAGGATGGTGATCAATTTGTCCCTGTGCAAATATTCTGGTTTGGTAATCCACGCGAATTTTCTGACTGTCGGTTTCGTGCCGGGAGCGAAAGGAGTCTTTTGTGCGGTAGCTTCGGATCCCCTAAAAGATCTGCCGGCAAAGGTCGTAGCCCACGGCAAAGATGGCGGCATCAATGCAGGCATGACTGATCCACGGGGCGTACAGCGTCCGCCAGCGGTAAAACATGAGGCACCAGATGATACCACCGATCGTCACGCCGATCGAAAAAAGAATCTGATAGACCGAGCCCCAATCGAAGTACTTGCCGAGGATGACGATGTGATGCCCCGTGAATGCGAGCGACGAAAGGAGACCGCTCATTTCGGCGGACACAAAAAGCCGTAATTTTTCAAAAATAAATCCTCTCCAGTAGTATTCTTCCAAAAAAGAATGTGCCACCGAGATGACGGCCGCGAAACATAAAAATCGAATGGGCGTGTCTATTCCAAAACCGATCATTTTTTTCTCAATGGCTGTGGCAGCTTCGCTGAATACGGCCGTGGACCTGAAAAGAAAGGCATAGAGCAGCCCCATTCCCACAGCCACGAAAACTCCAAAGCCCAAGCCGGTGAAAACCTCGGTGCGTGTTGGAACAGGAATCCGAAAAGAAATCCGGTCGATGCAGAGGAGCCAGACGGCAGGGAAGAGCATCACCAGCTTCGCCAGGGCATAAAGGGTTTGCTGGACCCAGGGAGGTAGTGCTTCGGCCAAAACAAAATACCCCACGGCCGATACCGTGGGGGTTATCATCAACAACAACAGCACCAGGGCGAGTGCCCAGCGTTTGAGCCCGCTTTCGGAGGCGGCTTCCATGGATCAACCCTGGAGCACGGGCACCGCCGAAGGCTGGATCGTCCGGGTTGGGGTGATCAACGGGTACTTGGGGCCCGGAGGAGCGTCATGATATTCCAGCGGACCCACGGCCAACTGGTAGAGCCAGTGTCGGGCGTTCCACACAGACTTCACGACGCCAATCATGCCGTGGATTTGGGTGAAAACTCTCTCAGTCCAAAGGGGATCGAACCGCCCCAGGGCCCGCAGCAGGTTGAGCGGATTGTAGAATGCGATGTACCCGGCAATCATGTTGAGTTGCCTTTGCAGCGGGCTGGAATGCCCCGTCGCAATGGCACGATTGCCGTCGTAGTGATAGTCCTCAATGGGTTTCCCCGCCACTCGCTTTAGGACGATGCCATCCTGGTAGGGCTTTTCGTAGCCTTTGCTTCCTACGGAAGGAGTCAGCAAAGTGATTTGGCATGTGATGGCGCCCACTTTCCGGAGAAATCCCACCTGATTGATCAACCCGCGGAGACTTCGCCAGGTCCACAGCGGTTGATTATCGTGGTGCATCATCATAGGCATAGGGGCGATCCCGTGCTTGATGAGCTCACGGAAGACCGTGATGGTCTTTTCCGGGGACTGACCTTTCTTGACGAGGTCAGCGGTCAGATCCTCGATTCCAAACCAGATGCTCCGCAGGCCTGCCTTTCGGGCGAGGGGGATCAGATCCAGGTTCTTGTGGACGTCGAATTCCG
>NZ_JACIYL010000884.1 GCF_014359955.1 Thermogutta sp.
ACGCGTCCCTGCGCAACGACGGGTGACGAATAGGTGTTACTGCCCAGGACCACGCTCCATTTGATGTTCTTGCCGGTTTCGGGGTCGAAAGAGTCAGGGAGATGGGTTTCCTCGGAGATCATATTGCGGGTGAAACGCTGGCCCCATTGTGGCTGGTCCGCCGCCCAACCGGCCTGATGCAGGCAAAGAGCGAGCAGAAAGGCTCCAATCGCCACACACGTGGGTAACGGACTCAGGCGGCAAAGCGCACGGCGGAAGGTGGGAACGGGACCACCCCGGCAGGGTTTCATCTGGGTGAGACAACGGGGGCGGGAAAAATATCCGTTGGATGGATGGCTCATGGTCCACCTCTTCACAATTCCACTGGCGGGATCGTTTCAGGCCGGGCAGGCGATGCGACAACTCGTCCTTTTTTCAGGGCCGGGCTTCTCCGCGATTGTAGACCCAGGGGAGCCTGTGGTCGAGGCGCTGCGGTCCTGGGGATGCTCTTTCCGGGAGGCCGCCTCGATCTCCTGCTGCAAACATTCCACTGCCCGGTCGAGTTGCCGATCGCGGAAATTCTCCGGGATGTTGTCGAAGCCTTCCGGCTTGGGCGATCCCGGCGGCAGGTAGATATCGCGGAGCGCACGGTAGCGAAGGAGGGTTTCCAGTTCCTCTTTTTCCAGGGGTACTTCCCAACCAGGATCAGGTTTCACGCCCCATTCCTGAGATTCGTCGGCACCCGCCATCCGATGGATATTTTTCCCGCTGGGCCGCCAGTAGGCAGCGGTGGTCAGCTTGAGCAATCCCATGCCCGGTTCCAACTGGATGAGTTCCTGCACCGTCCCCTTGCCAAATGAGCGTTCCCCCACCACTTTGGCGCGCTGATGGTCCTGCAGGCAGGCTGCCACGATTTCGCTGGCGCTGGCGCTGTAACGATTGATGAGAACAACAAGCGGCAGGTCGGGACAGACCGGTCGACCACTCGCCGTGTATCGGGCCTTGATGCGACCATCGCGATACCGCGTGGTGACAATGACGCCCGACTTGATGAACATATCGCAGATGGCAACGGCCACTTCCAGTCGGCCGCCGGGATCATCCCGCAGGTCGAGAATGAGACCCCGAATGTTCTTCTTGCGGAGTTGCTCGAGGATTTGGCGAAGTCTTTTGTCGGAATCTTCCGCGAAAGTGGGGAGGCGGACGTAGCCGATGTCGGGATGTTCCTCGAGCACGAAATTCCACGAACCATCCGGATTGCGGGAATCTCCCAGCACGGTCTCCGCCTTGATGACCTCCCGTTTGAGTTTCACATCGCGGGGCTTTTCTTCGCCGGGTGTTTGGATCGTCAAAGTGACGTCTGTCCCTGGTTCGCCGCGCATTTTTTTGGCGGCCTGCTCGAGGGATAAGCCCTCGGTCGGTTCCCCGTTGATGGCGAGGACGATATCGCCCGGCCGAATCCCCGCTCGCTGCGCCGGAGTGTTCGGCAGAGGACTGGCCACACAGATCTTGCGGGTTTTCGGCTCCACAAAAATTTCGATGCCCACACCACCAAACTGCCGATCCAGTTCCTCGGCAAAGCGGGGCAGATCTTCCTCGCTGATGTAACTGGAATACGGGTCGAGGATCTCCGTCATGCCACGGATCGCCGCCTCAGCAAGTTTGCGGGCGGGCTTGGGTTCCAAAGCCTTGAATTCGATCTGCTCCAGCGCGTAGGTGACCACTCGGGCATAC